>NZ_JAGGLG010000037.1 GCF_017874315.1 Symbiobacterium terraclitae
GAATCGACTCGGAGTGCTTGACGAAACGCCGGATGCGTGACCCGCATGTCCGGTGTTGTGAGAGGCCGTAGGGCGACCCTACGGTCTACTCGATCCCATCGCCGGCGCGCGCAATCGCGGGCAAGTGCAGGCCTGTCCGCGCATAGTCTCCTGGGGACAGGGAAGGGGAGACGTGCCGTGAGAGTGCCCCGGGTGGCATGTGTGGGGGCCGGATACTGGGGGGCGAACCTGGTGCGGACGTTCCACGCGCTGGGCGCCCTCCATCGGGTGGTGGAAGTGGACGAGGGCCTCAGGAGGCAGATGGCCCTGCGCTATCCTGGAGCGACGGTGACCGGCGAACTGGCCGATGCGCTGGCCGATCCGGAGGTGGATGCGGTGGCGATCGCCACGCCTGCGGCCACGCACGCGCAGATCGTGCGCCGCTCGCTCGAGGCCGGGAAGGACGTCTTTGTGGAGAAGCCGCTCTGCCTCTCGCTGGCCGAGGGGGAGGAGCTCGTGCGGCTGGCGGAGGCGGAGGGGCGCATCCTCATGGTCGGCCACCTGCTGCGCTACCACCCCGCCGTGCGACGGCTGAAGCGGCTGGTGACGGACGGCGAGCTGGGCCGCATCCAGTACATCACCGCGGAACGGGTGAGCCTCGGCCGGTTCCGCCGGGAGGAGAGCGTGCTCTGGTCGCTGGGGCCCCATGACGTCTCGGTGGTGCTCTGGCTGGTGGGCGAGGCGCCCGTGCGGGTGCGGGGCCAGGGCAGCGCCTTCCTGCAGCCGGGGGTTGCCGACGTATACGCCGCCGCCCTGACGTTCCCCGGCGGGGCCAGCGCCTACCTGCTCTTCTCGTGGCTCCACCCGTTCAAGCAGCAGCGGCTGACGGTGGTCGGCGACCGGCGCATGGCCGTCTTCGCCGACACCGAGCCGGTTCAGAAGCTGCTGCTCTTCCCCTCCGGTGCGGACTGGCAGGACGGCCGTCCCGTACCCCGCAGGGGGGAGCCGGTGCCGGTGGACTACCAGCGGGAGGAGCCGCTGGCCGCCGAGTGCCGCCACTTCCTGGACTGTGTGGCCGAACGCCGCACGCCGGAGACCGACGGGCGGGAGGCCCTCGGCGTGCTGGCTGTGCTCGAGGCCTGCCAGCAGGGGGCGCAGAACCGGTTCCCCGGCGCCCTCGTGCACGAGTCCAGCTACGTGGACGACGACGTGGTCATCGGGCCGGGCACGACGGTCTGGCACTTCTCCCACATCCGCAAGGGCAGCACCATCGGCCCCGGGTGCCGCATCGGCCAGAATGTGGTCATCGGCCCCAACGTGCAGGTGGGGGCCGGGGTGAAGGTGCAGAACAACGTGTCGGTCTACGAGGGGGTCGAGCTCGAGGACGAGGTCTTCTGCGGGCCCTCGGTGGTCTTCACCAACGTCCACAACCCCCGCAGCCACACGCCCCGCATGCACGAGCTGCGCCGCACCCTGGTGAAGCGGGGGGCGACCCTGGGGGCCAACGCCACCATCGTCTGCGGCGTGACGATCGGCGAGCACGCCTTCGTCGGGGCGGGGGCGGTGGTCACCCGGGACGTGCCGGACCACGCGCTGGTGCTGGGCAACCCGGGCCGCATCGCCGGGTGGGTCTGCCGCTGCGGCAGCCGCATCGCCTTCGGCGAGGGCGAGGAGGCGGGCAGGTGCACCGCCTGCGGGCAGGCCTACCGGCGGGTGGAAGGGCGTGTCGTCCGTGGCTGACGATCGCATCAGCCTGCGGGAGATCCTGGCCATGCTGGGCCGGCGGTTCGTGTGGGTGCTGCTGCCCCTCGTCCTCTTCACCGGCCTGGCCGTGGCGGCGACTTTCTACATGATGCCGGTCTACGAGGCCAGCACGACGCTGATCCTGACCACCCCGACCGGCTCGCCCACCAACTACGAGACGCTGCTGTTCAACCGCAACCTGGCCAAGACCTACTCCGAGGTGGCCCGCAGCCGGAGCGTGGCGGCGGAGGCGGCGGCCATGCTCGGGCTGCAGGAGAGCGTCGAGGAGTTCCAGGAGCGCATCCGCGTCTCGGTGGTGCGGGACACGGAGGTCATCGAGATCGCCGTGATCGACACCGACCCGGTGCGGGCGGCCGACGCGGCCAACGCCCTGGCCTCGGCCTTCCGGAGCCGGTTCTGGCAGTTCACGTTCCTCGACAGCCTGCGCATCGTCGACCCCGCGGAGCCGCCGGTGGAGCCGATCCGCCCGCAGCCCGTGCTCTACATCACCGTCGGGGTGGTGGTGGGGCTGGCGTCGGGCGTCGGGCTGGCGGCGCTGGTGGACCACCTCTTCCCCCGGCGCCCACGGCGGGAGCCGACTGAACCGGCGGCGCTGACGGAGGACGCGGGACAAGCGATTCCGGCCGCGCAGGCCCTGATGCCGGCCGGGGCGGGAGGCCCCGGCGGCGGTGGGACGGCGGCCAGTGCGCCGCTGGCCTGCCGGAGGGCCGCGGGCGTGTCCCCGGCGGCTTCGCAGGCGGCCTGCGCCTCCGCGGCGAGTGCGCAGGCGGTGAACGTGCCGGCGGGCGGTGCGCTGACAGCGGGTGCCCCTGCGGCGGCCGAGGCGGCGAGTGGTGCTCCGACAGCGGGTGCCCCTGCGGCGGCCGAGGCGGCCAGCGGTGCGCCTTTGGCGGGAGCCCCCATGGCGGGTCCGCCGCCGGCGGATGCGCCGACCGCCGATGACATGACGGCGGGCGCGCCGGCGGACATCCTGCCGGAGGAGGGCGAACCCCCGGGGAGTGCCCCGGTGACCAGTTCGGACGCTGAGGGGGAGTCGCCGCCCACCGCGCCGGCCGACGTACTCGCCGACACGGTCGGCTCGCCGCTGCCATTGCGGCGCAGGCGCAGGTACCGGCACCGCTTCCGCCTCCGCCTGCGGTGGCGGGCGGAGGCCGACCCGGTTCCGGAAGGCCCGTCAGAAGGGATGGGTGAGGTGCATGCGTGAGCGGGTTCCGCTGCTGGATCTGGCATCCGAGGTGGAGTTTCTGTGGGAGCCCCTGCAGGGGGCCATCCAGGAGGTGCTGCGGTCCGGCCAGTTCATCCTGGGCCCCGAGGTGGACGCGCTGGAGCGGGAGGTCGCCGCCTACCTGGGCGTGCGCCACGCGGTGGCCCTCAACTCGGGCACCGACGCGCTGGTGATCGCCCTGCGGGCCCTGGGGGTGGGTCCCGGCGACGAGGTGATCACCACCCCGTTCACGTTCTTTGCCACCGCAGAGGCCATCAGCCACGTGGGGGCGTCCCCCGTCTTCGTCGACATCGAGCCCGATACGTTCGCACTGGACCCCGACCTGGCTGAGGCGGCGGTCACGCCCCGCACCCGGGCGATCATCCCGGTGCACCTCTTCGGCCACGCGGCGGACATGGACCGGCTCGGCGACCTCGCCAGGGCGCACGACCTGCACGTGGTGGAGGACGTGGCCCAGGCCTTCGGCGGCCGCTTCCACGGCCGGATGCTGGGCACCCTCGGCGACTTCGGGGCGTTCTCCTTCTTCCCCAGCAAGAACCTGGGAGCCTACGGCGACGGGGGGCTCCTGGCCACCGACGACGCCGCCCTGGCCGAGGCCGCCCGGATGCTGCGGGCCCACGGTTCCCGCCGGAAGTACTACAACGAGGTGGTGGGCTACAACTCGCGGCTCGACGCCCTGCAGGCCGCCATCCTGCGGGTGAAGCTGCCCCACCTGGACGAGTGGAACCGCCGCCGGTGCGAGGCCGCCGCGTACTACCGGGAGATCCTGGCCGACCTGCCCGGCGTGGTGCTGCCCGCAGTCCGCCCCGGTGTGGACCACGTCTACCACCAGTACACCATCCGCATCCCGAACGGGCGGCGGGATGCGGTGCAGCAGGCGCTCGCCGGGCGGGGCATCGGCACCATGGTCTACTACCCCGTGCCCCTGCACCAGCTGCCCGTCTACCGCCACATGAACCTGAGCCTTCCCGCGGCGGAGGCCGCGGCCCGGGAGGTGCTCTCCCTGCCCATGGGCCCCTTCCTGCGCAGGGAGCAGCAGGACGAGGTGGCCGCCGCGCTCCGGCAGGCCCTGTGGTGAGGGTTGGCCAGGTGAGCGTCATGCAGTCTCTCAAGCGGCGCCTCGCCGCCAGCCCGCTCACCAGGGCAGTCGCCATGGTGGCCGGGGGCAGCGCCCTCGCCCAGGCGCTGGTGGTGCTCACCTCACCGGTGATCACGCGTGTCTACTCCCCCGAGGACATGGGCGTCTATGCCCTGTACACCGCGGTGCTGGCGATCCTGTCCTCGGCGGTATGCCTCCGCTACGAACTGGCGGTGCCCATCGCCCGCACGGTGGAGGGCAGCGCCAACCTGACGGCGGTCTCGGCCCTGGTGGCGGCCGTCATCAGCGGCCTCGCCTGGGCGGCGCTCTGGCTGCTGCGCCGCCTGAATCCGGGGGGGCTGGCTGCCGCCATCCCGGAGGAGATGGTCTGGTTCTTCCCGCTCACCCTCCTGGCGCTGGGGATCCTCCAGGCGGCCGGCGGGTGGGCGACCCGCCAGCAGGCCTTCGGCCGCATGACCCGCTCGCGCATGGTGGAGTCGGCCGTCACCGTGGGCCTGCAGATCGGCCTGGGCGCGCTGGGCGGCGGTGCGCTGGGGCTGGTGGCGGGGCGGGCCGCGGGCTACGGGGCCGGGGCCCTGGTGCTGATGGGAAGGGAGCGGGGGGCGCAGGTCAGCCTGCTCCGCCTGCTCTCCCTCCGGGAGATGTGGGCCGGCGCCGTCCGCTTCCGCCGCTTTCCCCTCCTGGCCGCGGGCGCCGGCCTCTTGAACAGCGGCGGACTGCAGGTGGCCCAGCTGCTCCTGGGGGTGTTCTACGGCACCCAGGTGGCGGGCTGGTACGCCCTGGGGCAGCGGATGGTGGACGCGCCCATGATGCTGGTGGGGCAGGCGGTCTCCCAGGTCTACGCCGCGGAGGTGGCCCGCCTGGCCCGGGAGGAGCCCGGGTCGATCCGGCCGCTCTTCAAGCAGCTCGCCTGGCGGCTGCTCCTGGTCGGAACGCCGCCGATCCTCTTCCTGGGCGCCTTCGGCCCGCAGCTTTTCAGCTTCGTCTTCGGTCCGGAGTGGCGCGAGGCGGGGATGTACACGCAGGTGCTCGTCGTGATGATGCTGGCCAAGTTCGTGGTGGTGCCGCTCTCGTACACCCTCGACGCCCTGGAGCGGCAGGACCTGCAGCTCTGCTGGGACGCAGGCCGCCTCGTGCTGGCGCTGGGCGCCCTGCTGGCGGCGAGGGGGCTGGGGGCTCCGCCGGAGGTGGCGGTGGCCATGTACGGCGGGGCGATGACGGCGAGCTACCTGGCGCTTTACGGGGTCATGCTCCTGGCGGTCAGCCGGCCGGGCGGGCAGCGCCAGGGCGGACTGGGGTCTGCCCCGGGATCATAGGAAAGGGAGAGGGTAGGATGGAACCGCTCTTGTCCAGCCCGCTGGCGCTGGAAGGTTGGCACGAGTTCAACCGCATCAAGTGGGGGATCCGGCCCCACCGGCTGGTGCTCGGGCAGGCCGAGGGGGACGGGGCGAAGCTGGACGCGGTGCTCTACCTGAACCGGCGGGGACGAATCTACCAGCCGCACCACAACCCGTACCTCCCGGTGTCGTTCCGGCCGTCCCCGACGAGCTTTCCCTCCCGGAGCGAGCGGCGCTGGCTGACGCTGGCGGAACAGCTGGCCGACGAGATGCGGGCGCGGGGGATGGCCAACGCCGTCGACCTGCCCGTGGGGATCATGGACGGTCGGCCGTGGCGCTGGGCGGGCTTCTCGGTCGGCGCGAAATACACCTACATTCTCGACCTGCCGTACAGCCCCGAGCGCATGGAGAAGAACTGCCGCTCCTCCATGAGGAGGGCCGAGCGGGCAGGCTACCGCTGCGAGCGGACCGACCGCCTGGCAGACGCCTACGTCTGCCTCATGGAGACGGCCGCCCGCAAGGGGTTCCGCTTCGACCTGACCCTGCGGGACCTGGAGATGGCCCGGGAGCTGCTGGGAGACGAGCACCTGCGGGTCTATGTGTGCTACGGCCCCGACGGGACGCCGGCGGCCGCGAACTTCGTGCTGCACCGGCCCGGCGGCATGGCCGTGGGCTGGCTCGGGGGGGTGACCTCCGCGCATCTCTCCACGGGTGCCTTCCAGCTCCTCGAGGTGTTCAGCATGGATGACCTGGCGTCAGCCGGGGCGACCTGCTACGACCTGGCGGGTGCCAACATCCCCGGGGTGGCCCTGGCCAAGGCGCAGTTCGGCGGGCGGCTCACCCCCTACTACTTCGTGAGTCCCGTGGGACTGAAGCCGCTGGCCATCTGGATCCTGGAGTGGCTCCGCCCGGCGCGGGGCCAAGCGCGGCGGCGCCGCACCTGCGTATCGGCCGGAGTGCGCCAGGGGGATGCAGAGGGGTGTGAGTGCGGCCGCGGGCCCCTGGGTGTGCCGGCCCATGGCGGGAGCGCAGGGGCGCAGCCGTCGGGGCTGGACTGAGGCCGTTGACGAGGGAGGCGGGCTGCGGTGGAGTGGCACGAGTCAGATCCCCTGATGCTGGATGGATGGCACGAGTTCAACCGCATCAAGTGGGGCGTGCGCCCGCTCAGGCTGCGGTTCGGCGCAGACGACGGAGCCGGCGCACGGCTGGATGCGGTCCTCTATCTCGACCGCCGCGGACGGGTGTTCCAGCCCGAAGAGAACCCTTACATCCCGGTGGCGTTCCATCCTGACCTCACGAACCCCGCATGCCGGGTCGAGGGGCAATGGCTCAGGCTGGCCGAGCAGCTGGCGGTGGAGATGCGGCGCCTCGGCACCGCCAACAGCATCGACCTGCCGGTCGACGTGGTGGACGGGCGCCCCTGGCTCTGGGCCGGCTTCCACGTGGAGGTGAAGTACACCTACGTCATCGACCTGCCATTTCACCCGGAGCGGATGGAGAAGGCGGCCCGGAGCATCGCGCGAAAGGCCTTGCGGGCGGGTTATCGCTGCGAGCGCACCGGCCGGCTGGCCGATGCCCACGCCTGCCTCACCGCCACCGGGAGCCGCAAGGGCTTCCGGCTGAGCGTGAGCCTGCGGGACCTGCAGCTCCTCCGGGACCTGCTCGGCGACGAGTGCCTGCGGGTCTATATCTGCTACAGCTCCAGCGGCGAGCCCGCCGCGGCCAACGTCGTGCTCTACCGGCCCGGCGGGATGGCGGTGGGCTGGGTCGGAGGCATCGCCTCCGCCCACCTCTCCTCGGGGGCGGCGCAGCTCCTCAGGGTGGCCTGCCTGACGGACCTGGCGGCCGCCGGGGCCACCGCCATCAACCTGGCGGGGGCGAACATCCCCGGCGTGGCCCTGGCCAAGTCGCAGTTCGGCGGCCGGCTCACCCCCTACCTCTCAGTGGACGGGTGCGGACTCAAGTCTGTGGCGCACTGGCTGATGAACTGGTGGCACCCCACGCACGCCCCGGGCATGGCGGCGCCTGCCGGCAGGAGGGTTGGACGTGCTCTGCGTCAGAGTGCCTCGTAGCTACCTGCCCGAGCGGCGCTACGCCTGCGGCGTGCTCATGGGGGAGTGCCTCGGGCTCGAGTTCGCGCTGGTGCCGGAGGAGCGCACGGACGTGCTGATCACCCTTCCCGGCCACGCGGGCGAGCTGCACCTTGCGGACGGCCTGTTCGCCACGGAGCCCGACCGGTGGCTCACGCCGGACTCGCTGCCCCGGGAGCCGTTGACCTGGTGGAACCTGGCGGAGGCGGCTGTCGAGGCGGGGCTTGCGCCGGCCAACCAGGCGGTGAGGCCCGCCCGCGTGGGCCTGCCGGTGCGGGTGGTGGCCCCGGCGCTGCCCGTGATCTACGGTGCGCTCCTGCCCTCGGGCCGGTTCTGCGAGGTGAGGCCAGGGACCATCCGGCTGGGCGTGGACGTGCTGGGCAGCGCCTTCTTCATGGCGACCCGCTATGAAGAGGCGGTGCTCCCGGAGCGAGACGCACACGGGCGGTTCCCGGCCCGGGCCTCGCTGGCCGCCCGGGCAGGCTTTCTCGACCGGCCGGTGGTGAACGAGTACGCGGAGGTGCTCTGGTGGGGGCTGAACACGCTCTGGCCGGGACTGCGCCGCAAGGAGCGGAAAGGGCGCTTCCTGCTCAGCCACGACGTCGACAACCCGCTCTGCACGGCGGGGCGCTCCCTGCTGGGGGTGGGGCGCAGTGCCGCCGGCGACCTGCTGCGCCGGGCCGATCCCGCCCTGGCGGTGCGCCGCATCGTCAGCTACGCCCGCACCCGCCGAACCCCGGACGCCGACCTCTGCAACAACTTCGACTGGATCATGGCCGAGAGCGAGGCCAGAGGGATCACCAGCGCCTTCAACTTCCTCACCGTGACGGGTCCCGCGGACGCCGCATACCGGCTGCAGGATCCGTTCATCCGGCGCCTGATGGGGGAGATCGCCCGGCGGGGGCACGAGGTGGGGCTGCACACCAGCTACCACAGCTACGCCGACCCGGAGCAGATCGGGAGGGAGTTCCAGGACCTCCTGGCGGCCGCCGAGGCGGAGGGCATCCACCAGCCGGCCTGTGGCGGGCGGCAGCACTACCTGCGCTGGGCCAATCCGGTCACGTGGCAGGGATGGGAGGCGGCGGGGCTCCAGTATGACAGCACGGTGGGATATGCCGACCAACCGGGCTTCCGCACCGGCCTCTGCCACGAGCACCCCGTCTTTGACCTCGAGTCCCGCCGCACGCTGCGCCTGCGGGAGCGGCCGCTGGTGGTGATGGAAGTCACCCTGTTCGAGTACCTGGGGCTCCCGCCCGCCGCCGCCCTGGAGCGCATCGTGGAGCTGCGCAGGCGCTGCGGCCTGTTCGATGGCGACTTCACACTCCTCTGGCACAACTGCTGCCTCATCCAGGACTGGGAGCGGAACCTCTACCGGACGGTCCTGGACGCGTGCACCTGAAGGGCGGCGTCGTCGGCACGGACCGGCGAGGGGCACCCCGGCGGGGACCGGGCCACCGGACGACCTGAGGCCGGGCGAGCAGGTGAGGCCGCGCCGATGGAGAGCCCGAGGCGCAGACGCTGGCGCGCATGACGGGACTGCCGGAGGGGCAGGGCCGGCACGACGCAAGGTGTGCAGGGTGAGGCGCGGGAGGTGGTGCGGGTGAGCGTACGGGCGGCCCCGCCGCAGGGCGCACGGCCGCTGTTGCCGGACGGTGAGCGGCCGGGCCTCGTGGACCTCCGGGGCATGGTCCTGGCCGCCTACCTCTCGGTGGGTTCGTTCAAGGCCGATCCCCGCCTGCAGTGGCTTCCGGTAGACGCCACGCTCCTCCTGGCCCTCGCCGTGGCCGGGCTGACCTGCCTGGACCTCCTGCTGTCGGGGTTCCGAATCCACCGGAACGCCGGTTGGATGCTGCTGCTCTTCGCGGTCTTCGCCGTCCCCGTCCCCTGGACGGAGTTCCACGCCTACGCCTTCGAGAAGGTGAGCAGGTTCTTCACCCTCACCCTGATCGCCGCCGTGGCCCCCTTCGTCCTGTTGCGGAGACCAGGCGCCGTGCACCGCTTCTTCAACGCCCTGTGCCTCATCTCTGCGGTGATGGGTATCGACGCCGCGCTGCAGCTCCTGCAGGGATCTGGAGACGTGACCCGGCTCTCCGCCTTCGGGGCCAATCCGATCAGCTTCGGCCGGGAGATGGGCGGCGTGCTGCTCTGGTGCGCCGCGCTGGGCGTGGAGGGGCGGCTGCGCGTCGACGTGGCGGTTGCCGGGGTGGTCGCTGCCGGGGTGCTCCTGGTCGGATCGGGGTCACGGGGGCCACTGCTCGCGGCGCTGGGGGCGCTGGCGGCGGCCGGTCCGCTGTTCTACTGGCGGAGCTCGCGGGTCATGATCCGGTTCGGCCTGGCCGCGGCAGCGGTGGCGGTTGCACTCTCCCTGGCGCTGCTGGTCTCGCCGGAGGACAGCGGGCACCGGATCGAGCGCCTGGCCAGGGGCGCTCTTGGCGCATCGGAGCTGACCCGGCTCGATGCCTACGCGCGCTCCCTCCGGCTGATCGCTGACCACCCCGAGGGGATCGGGTGGGGAGGCTTCGCCCACCGCATCGACCAGCTGGGAACGGCCGGCGCGGACCGGCAGTACCCCCACAACCTGATCCTCGAGGCCTTCCTGGAGGGCGGATGGCTGGCAGGCCTCTACCTGACCCTGCTGCTCGCGGGGGTCGGCCTGCGCATCTCCAGCCTGCGGCCGACCAGCGAACATCACGGCGTCTTTCTCTTCTACCTGTTCTTCCTCCTGAACTCCATGGTCAGCGGCGACCTGAACGACAACCGGCACCTGTTCGCCCTGATGGCGATAGGGCTGCATGCGGGGTGGGATGATGAGCAGGCCCAGGGTGGTGCACGTCACGTCGGTGCATCCGGCGCATGACATCCGCATCTTCCATAAGGAGTGCCGTACGTTGGCCGCCGCGGGGTACGAGGTGATCCTGCTGGCCACCGGGGATGCCGGTGGGGATTCAGGCGGGGCCCCGCCCGGCGGCCTGTCGGGGCGCTGCGGTGGGAGGGGAGAGGGCGGGCGGTGGGAGGACGTGCGCATCCGCATGCTGCCCCGTCCCCGGCGGCGGTGGCAGCGCATGACGACCACGCTGTACCGCATCTACCGCGCCGCCCTGGAGGAGCGGGCCGACTGCTACCACCTCCACGACCCCGAACTGCTGCCGGTGGGGCTCCTGCTCAGGCGGCGGGGGCGGCGGGTGGTCTATGACGTCCACGAGGACGTCCCCCTGCAGGTCCTCTCCAAGCACTGGATCCCGCCGTGGCTGCGCCCCTGGGTGAGCCGGCTGGTCCGCCGCGTGGAGGCGTTCTGCGCCCGGCGGCTCGACGGCGCCGTCGCGGCCACGCCCGCCATCGCCCGCAAGTGCGCCGCCTGGGGCGTGCCCTGCATGACGGTGCAGAACTTCCCACTGCCCGCACCGGAGCCGTTCGACGGCACGCCATACACGGCCCGCGGGCCGCTGGTGGTCTACGTGGGGGCGATCACGGCCGAGCGGGGGCTTCGGGAGATGGTGGCTGCCATGGCGCGCCTGCCCGAGTCCCTGGGTGCCCGCCTGGTCCTGGCGGGCGAGTTCTCCCCCGCCGGTCTGGCCGAGGAGGCCCGGGCGTGGCCCGGGTGGGAGCGGGTCATCCATCTGGGCTGGCAGGACCGGCAGCAGGTGCAGCGCCTGCTGGGCTCGGCCAGGGTCGGCCTCGCCCTGCTGCACCCGGAGCCCAACTACGTGGAGTGTTACTCGACCAAGTCGTTCGAGTACCTGCAGGCCGGGCTGCCCGTGGTCGCCTCTGACTTCCCGCTCTGGCGGTCGGTGCTGGGGGAGACGGGCGGCGCCGTGCTGGTGGATCCGCTGGACCCGGATGCGATCGCCAGGGCGGTGCAGCACCTGCTGGAGCATCCCGAGGAGGCGCGGGCGATGGGCGAGGCCGGCCGCCGGGCGGCGGCCGAGCGGTTCACCTGGGAGAAACAGGCCGAAGAGCTCCTCGCATTCTACCGCCGCCTGCTGGGGACCGGGGCGGGGGATTCCCCGGACCGGCGTGCGGCGCCCGGTGCGGCTGCCGGGACCACGGGGGCGGCGGAGGCCCGCATGGGGGCGGAGGCCGCGTGCACCACTGGGGGCCGCGCGGGCTCATGAGGGAGGGAGCGTGCATGTGGAGGGCGCGTCGAATCGTAGCGCTCTCGCCCCACACGGATGACAGCGAGCTGGGCTGCGGCGGCTTCCTGGCCCGTGCGCTGGAGGAGGGCGCGGACGTCTGGGTTGTGGCGTACTCGTCGGCGGCCGAGTCGCTGCCGCCCGGTGCCCCGAGGGACACCCTGCGGCGCGAGTGCCGCCTGGCGCTGAGCCGCCTGGGGGTGCCGGCCGAGCAGGTGATCCTGCGCGACTACCCGGTGCGGCGCTTCTGCGACCACCGGCAGTCCATCCTGGAGGAGATGGTCTCCCTGCGCCGGGAGCTGGCGCCCGACCTGGTGCTCCTGCCCGCGAGCACCGATGTGCACCAGGACCACCAGGTGATCCACGCGGAGGGCGTCCGGGCGTTCAAGGAGACCACCATCTTCGGCTACGAGCTTCCCTGGAACCACCTTGCCTTCCGCGGCCAGGCCTACGCGGTGCTGGAGCGGCGCCACCTGGAGCGGAAGGAGCACGCCCTCACCGCGTATCGCAGCCAGGTGGAGCTGGGGCGGCCCTACTTCGCCCCGGGCTTCGCCGAGGCGCTGGCCCGCCTGCGGGGAACACAGGTGAAGACAGAGCTGGCCGAGGCGTTCGAGGTGGTGCGGCTGCGCCTGTGAACCGGGCTCGTGTGGCGTTCGTGCTCGGCTACGGGCCTGGTGGGCGGAGCGAGGGGTGTTCGGACTGGACTGCGGGCGAGAGGAGGGGATCCGGGTGCGCGTCTTGCTGGTGAATCAATATGTGGGCACGCCCGACACGGCGGGCGGTACGCGCCACTACTCCCTGGCCCGGCAGCTGATCCGCCGGGGGCATGAAGTGACCATGGTGACCGCCAGCTTCTCGCACATGCTCCGCCAGGAGCGGCTGGGGGCGGGCCAGCGGCTGCTGAAACAGGTGCGGGACGGCATCCACCTGATCTGGCTGCGCACGCCCGGCTACGACAGGAACGGGCCCCGGCGGTTCGTGAACATGCTGGCCTTCGCCCGGCAGGTGGGGCGCCTGCCGGACGATCTGGTGGGCGGCAGGCCCGACGTGGTGGTGGGCTCCAGCCCGCAGCCGTTCGCCGCCCTGGCGGCGGAGGGCTGGGCGCGCACGAGGGGCATTCCCTTCGTACTCGAGGTGCGGGACCTGTGGCCGCAGACGCTGGTGGACCTCGGGCAGATGTCGCCCGCCCACCCCGTGGTGCTCGCCCTCACGGCCGTCGAGCGCACGCTGTACCGGCGGGCCCGGCGGATCATCTCCCTGCTCTCGGGGGCCGGTGAGCACATGGCCGCGAAGGGCGCCGACCCGGCGAAGGTCACATGGATCCCCAACGGGGTCGACCTGGACGTGGTACCCTACCGGCCGCCGGAGCCGGGGCCGCGGTTCACCATCATCTACGCGGGCGCCCACGGCCTCAGCAACAACCTGGACTCGGTGATTGCCGCCGCCTGCCGACTACGAGACCTCGGGTGGGCCGACCGGCTCTGCATCCGGCTCATCGGCGACGGGCCGGAGAAGCCCCGGCTCCGGGAGCGGGCGGCGCGGGAGGGCTTGAGTTTCGTTCACTTCGAGCCCCCGGTGCCCAAGGAACAGATCTTCGGCGTGCTCCAGGAGGCGGACGCCTTCGTCATCGCCACGCAGAACACCGACCTCTACCGGTGGGGCTACAGCCCCAACAAGCTGTTCGACTACCTGGCGGCCGGCCGGCCGATCATCTGCGCACTGCGCTCACCGTACGACGCCGTGACGGAGGCCGGCGCGGGCCTGACCGTTCCGCCCGACGACCCTGAGGCGATGGCCGCGGCGATCATCCGGCTGGCCGAGGCCCCGCCCGAGGTGCGCAGGGCGATGGGCGAGCGGGGCAGGGCCTACGCCGAGGCGCACCACAGCTTCGGGGTGCTCGGCGAACGCTTCGAACGGGTGCTGATGGAGGTGGTCTCGTGACGGTGGTGGCCATCCACCAGCCCAACTACCTGCCCTGGATCGGCTTCTTCCACAAGCTTGCACGGGCCGACGTGTACGTCAGCCTCGACTCGGTGCAGTTCAACCCCCGCAGCTACACCAACCGTTGCCAGATCCTCGGCCAGGGCGGCCCGCTGCTGCTCACCGTGCCCATCGGCAAGGAAGGACGCCACCGGCGGATCGACGAGCTGCGCATCGCCGACCACGACCGGTGGGCCGAGAAGCACTACCTCTCGTTTGAGCGCAACTACCGCCGGGCCCCCTACTGGAACGAGCACGGGCCCTTCCTGCGCGAGCTCTACCTGGAGCGCCGGTGGGAGCGGCTGGTGGACCTGAACGAGGCGGCGATCCGGTACGTGATGGACTACCTCGGGATCCGCTGCCCGCTGGTGCGGGCCTCCGTGCTGGGGGTGGAGGGGCAGAGCACCGAGCTTCTCCTCGGGCTCACCCGGGCCGTCGGCGGCACGGTCTACCTCAGCGGACCCACCGGCCGGCAGTACATGGACGAGTCCCGGTTCGCGGCGGAGGGGGTGGGCCTGCGGTACAACGAGTTCGTGCACCCCACGTACCCGCAGCACCGCTCTCCCGAGTTTGTGCCGAACCTCTCCGTGTTCGACCTGCTCCTCAACCTGGGGCCGGAGAGCCGCAGGCTGATCCTGGACCTGGGGATGCGTCTCACGGTCGTACAGACGTGAAGTGGCACAAATCCGCAGGGCGCTGCGCTCACGGGTGCGGAAAAAGTGACACTTCACGTGTCCAGTGTCCCGTGGCCAGCCGGTATCCGCGATCCTGGCACGAGGCCGGACGGTCTTTCCGACGTGAAGTGGCAGAAATCCGCAGGGTGCTGCCGCAGGAGGCTGCGGAAAAGTGACACTTCACTTGTCAACGGTCCCGTGGCCGCCGGTACCCGCGATCTGGACACAAGGCCGGACGATCTGTCAGACGTGAAGTGGCACAGATCCGCAGGGCGCCGCGCCGGGACGTATCGTCTCCGGCGGCGTATCCTGCGGGACGGTGGATGCGGGCCCCCGGTTGTCCGCCGGGCCCGCGGGCCGTACTGGGCGGGCTTATCCTCAGAAGAGTGGGAGCGGTGCACGGGTGCGCACCGCTCCCGCTCCGCGCTGAGCCCTGGCGACAGAGGGCAGGGCCGAGACCTGCAGAACTCCTTGGAACCCTGCTCCCGGAGGGTGAGTGAACCGTCTTCCACCTCGTCCCGGCGGGGCTGGCTGAGATCGGAGGAGCGCTCGTGTACCGGGTCGGGGGGGCCATCATCGTGTGCACCCCGCCGGTAAGGCGGCGTCACCTGGCCCCTCCCACCGCCCCATGCCGGGGCGCGTACAGGCTCGGGCGGGGCTGCCACAGCCCCGCCCGCCACACAAGCGAACCATGCTCACCTTCCGCTCCCCACCGCGCCTGCGCGTGCCACAGCCTCCGCCAGCGCCTCGGCCACCTCGTCGATCTCCGCCTCCGTCAGGCCCGCGTGGAAGGGGAGGGCCAGGACCGACCGGGCGACGGCCTCGGTGACGGGCAGGTCGCCGGGCCGGCAGCCGAAGTCCGCCATGTAGAACGGCTGCAGGTGGATCGGGCTGAAGTAGGGACGGCAGCCGATGCCCCGGTCCAGCAGGGCCTGCATCACCCGATCGCGGTCGATGGCAGGGTCCAGGCGCACCACCCAGACAAACCACTGCACCTCCGCCCCGGGGGCCGCCTCGGGAACCGCTACCCCCGGAATCCCCGCCAGGCGGCGCCGGTAGGCCTCGGCCACCCGGTCCCGCTTCGCCAGCAGCTCTTCCAGCCGCGCCATCTGCACGGCCCCCACGGCGGCGCTCATCTCGTCCATGCGGTAGTTGTAGCCCAGGCGGACGTGGGTCAGCCATGCGCCGTCCTCCCCACGCCCCTGGTTGCGCAGGCTGCGGCAGAGGGCGGCCAGGCGGTCGTCGTCGGTGACCACCACGCCGCCCTCGCCGGTGGTGATCTGCTTGTTGGGGTAGAAGGCGAAGAGGGCGCCGTGGGCCCAGCGGGGACTCCCGCAGGGCACGCCGTGCAGGGAGGAGCCCAGCGCCTCGCAGGCGTCCTCGATCAGGAGCAGGCCGTGCCGGTCGGCCAGCTCCCTGAGCTCCGGCATCGGGGCGGGGTGGCCGAACACGTCCACGGGCAGGACCGCCCGGGTGCGCGGGCCGATGAGGGTCGATGCGTGGTCCGGATCCATGCAGAGGGTGACCGGATCGATGTCGGCGAAGACCGGGCGGGCGTCGGTGTACACGACGGCGTTGGCGGAGGCGACGAAGCTGAAGGAGGGGGTGATGACCTCGTCGCCGGGCCCGATCCCGCAGGCCGTGAGCAGCAGGTGCAGGCCGGCCGTGCCGCTGGAGCAGGCGACGGCGTGCCGGGCGCCCGCCCGCGCCGCCACCGCCGCTTCGAACCGCTCGATCCAGGGTCCCATGGACAGCACCCCGGAACGCAGGACAGCGATGACGGCTTCCTCCTCCTGCGGGCCGAGGTCGGGGCGTGCCAGTGGAATGCGCATGAGGCTCTCTCCCTTCGCAGGGGGTGTAGGCGGGGGCGGCGGATCACGGATCGGTCCACGGGCCACCACGGGTCCCGGCCGGTCATCACAGCCGGTAGACGTGCGGGGCACAGATCCCCTGCCGGGCGGTGACGGCCCGGGTGTCCAGCAGCAGCGGCACATGCTGCACGATCCAGGCGTAGTCCACGGCCGTGTGGTCGGTGACGACGAGGGCCGCGTCCAGGGCTTGCAGCCGCTCGGTGGCCAGCGGGGCGGACTCCATCACCGTCGGCGGCTCATCCAGCGAGAGGATCGGCACCAGCGGGTCGTGGTAGGTCACGTGCGCACCGGCCTCCAGCAGCAGGCGGATGATGCGCAGCGCCGGGGCTTCCCGCACGTCGGCCACGTCCCGCTTGTACGCCACGCCCACGACCAGGACGCGCGCCCCCCGGAGCGGCAGATGCCGCGTGTTGAGCAGCCGGGTCAGCTTCTGCACCACGAAGTCGGGCATGTAGCCGTTGATCTCCTCCGCCAGGGAGACGAAGCGGAGCGGCAGGTCGTACTCCATCGCCTTCCACTTGAGGTACGCGGGATCCAACGGGATGCAGTGGCCGCCCACCCCCGGCCCGGGCCAGAAGACCTGGATGCCGAAGGGCTTGCTGGCCGACGCGTCGATGACCTCCCACACGTCCATGTGCATCCGGTCGCACAGGATGGCAATCTCATTCACCAGGGCGATGTTCACGGCCCGGTAGAGGTTCTCAAAGAGCTTGGCCAGCTCCGCCGTCCGGGGGGAGGAGACCACCTTGACGCCGGCCGAGATGGCGGCGTAGAAGGCGGTGCCCACCTCCCGGCAGGCCTCGGTGACGGGTCCCAGCACGCGCACGAGGTTCCCCGCGTGGAACGTCCCGTTGCCGGGGTCGATTCGCTCCGGGCTGAAAACCAGGAAGAAGTCCTCGCCCACCTTCAGCCCCCGGGCGCTCAGCGCCGGCAGCACCTCCTCCTCCGTGGTGCCGGGGTAGGTGGTGGACTCCAGGGCTACGAGCTGGCCCGGATGCAGGTGCTGGGCCACCTGCGCGATGGCCGAGCGCAGCCAGGTGAGGTCGGGCACCCGGTTTCGGGTGAGGGGAGTGGGGACGCAGATCAGGACGACGTCGGCCTCCCGGAGGGGGGCGTAGTCGGTGGTGGCGCGCAGCCGGCCCGCGCTCACCAGCTGCTGCAGCTCCAGGCTCGCGATGTCGCCGATGTAGCTCTCGCCCGCCTCGATCTTGGCCACCCGCTCGGGGTTCAGGTCGATCGCCGTCACGCTGAATCCGGCGCGGGCGGACTGGACCGCCGCACCCAGTCCCACATATCCGGCGCCCACCACGGCGACGTGGGCAACCCGGCTCTCAATGCGCGACGCGAGTTGCGCCGACAGGTTGGTCGTCAACGCCATGGAGCCCATCATCTCCTCTCGTACCCTCGCCCAACGCGGCGAGGATGGACTCAACCGATACCTCGCCCCGGTCCGCCTGCAGCATCAGGTCGGCCAGGGCCTTCGCCAGATCGAACCCGGCGGGCAGTTCCGCTGCGGCCCGGCGGATGCGGGGGTGGGCCGTCGGTGTGACGACCTCGTCTGCATCGAACAGCTCCTCGTGGAGCTTCTCCCCCGCCCTGAGTCCTGTGAAGATGATGGGGATCTCCCGTTCGGGGGCGATGATACGCGCCAGCGTTCTGGCCAGGTCCACGATCCGCACCGGCTCGCCCATGTCCAGCACGAACCGCTCGCCGGAACGGCCCATCGCTCCGGCCTGCAGCACAAGGCGTGCCGCTTCGGGGATCGTCATGAAGTAGCGCGTGACCTCGGGATGGGTGACCGTGATGGGGCCGCCGGCTGCGATCTGCTGCTGGAAGACGGGCACCACGCTGCCGCGGCTGCCCAGCACGTTGCCGAAGCGCACGGCGACCATGCGGCAGGGTCCGCAGGCGGCCAGCGCGGCCGTGATGGCCTCCGCCGCGCGCTTGGTGGCGCCCATGACGCTGGTCGGGCGCACCGCCTTGTCGGTGGAGATGAGGACGAAGTGGCTGGCGCCGTGGCGCTGTGCGGCCAGCGCGACGTGGTAGGTGCCCAGCACGTTGTTCTTCACGGCCTCGGACGGGTTCTGCTCCATCAGCGGCACGTGCTTGTGGGCGGCGGCGTGGAAGACCACCGCTGGGCGGTGCCTGCGGAAGACCCGCTCCACCGCGGCCTGGTCCTGCACGTCGCCCACCGCCACCGTCAACGCCAGCCCGGGGTAGTGGCTCTGCAGCTCCAGCATGATCTGGTGCAGGCTGTGCTCGCCGTGGCCGAAGAGGATCAGGCGGGACGGGCCAAACGCGGCCACCTGGCGGCAGAGCTCGCTGCCGATGGAGCCGCCGGCCCCGGTCACCAGAACGGTGCGGCCGGTGAGATACCGGCTCACCGCCACCTGGTCGATCTGCACCTCGGGCCGGCCCAGCAGGTCGGTCAGCTGCACGCTGCGGATCTGCTCCACCAGCCGCTGGCTCCGGTCCAGGTCGCCCAGCCGGGGGAGGATGCGCACGGGCACGCCCTGGGCCGACGCCTGTGACCAGATGCGCCGGAGCGCCTCGGCCGGCGCGCTGGGGATGGCGATCAGCACCCCGCTCACGCCCAGCTCCCGCACCGCGCGCCCCACCGCCTCCGCGGGCCCCAGCACGGGCACGCCGTACGCCTCCCGGCCGTGCTTGGCCGGGTCGTCGTCGAGGAAGCCCACCGCGGCGATGCCCAGCTCGGGGTGGCGCTGCAGCTCCCGGAGCACCTCGGTGCCCGCGTCCCCCGCGCCGATGATGAGGATACGCCGGGTCCGGGCGGACCGCGCTCCCCTGGCGTCGGTGGGCCGTCCGTCGTCGGCGCCGGCCGGTCGCCGGGCACCGGCGCGGGCGTAGATCACCCGCACCCCCAGGCGCAGCCCGCAGAGGCCGGCGGTGGCGGTCAGCCAGAAGAGCGCCCGCACGGTGTAGGGCAGGGGTGCCGGCACGGCCAGCAGCGCGGCCCCGCCCGCCAGGCAGGCCAGGAGCAGCGCCTGCGCATCCCGCAGGCCGGCGTACTGCCACAGGCGCCGGTAGACGCCCAGCAGGGCCCCGGCGCCGCAGCAGACGACCCCTGCAGCCACGAGGGGCCAGATCTGCTTCGGGCCCATCGCAAGCGGGAACTCCCCGGCGACCAGCGCGGCGCTGAACCAGGCCGCAAGGGTGAGGAGCACGGCGTCGGTGAGCAGCCAGCCCAACCGGTGGATCGTACCCATAGGTCCTTACCTCACAGCAGCGGATTCGGCGGGGACCGGAACCGCAGGCGCCCTGTAGGCGGGGAAGAAGTCCGGGGCCGGCCGGGTGGGCCGGACCTGTTCCGCGCGGGCCGCGGCCAGGGCGGCGTAGCGGTCGGGATCCAGGATCCGGCGGCCGACGAAGAACGGGGCCCGGAGCGGCGAGAAGCCGGACTTGAAGCGCATCAGGGAGTCGCCGGGCCGCACGCCCCCGCCCAGGTGCAGGAACCGGATGCCGCGCCGCCGGCCCCACTCGGCTGCCTCGGCAAAGAGCAGGTTGTTCGGGGCGAGGTGCAGGGCGTCGGTGGCCGACCCGCCCAAGTGGTAGTGCAGGAAGCGGTCATTGTAAAGGAAGAGCGCCGCGGCGATGGTGCGTCCCGCATGGACGGCCTCGGCCAGCAGCAGGTGCCGGCTCAGCCCGGTGCAGAGCAGCCGGAAGGTCTCGGCCGGGAAGAAGTAGTACGGACGGGCCCCCACCCGGGTCATCGTCTCGGTGTAGAGGGGGAGGAAGACGTCCACGTCCTCCGGTCCCGGGGTGAGCCGGACCGCCACCCCCGCCCGCGCCGCCCGGCGGATGCGGTTGCGCACCTCGGGCCGGAAGTCGTGTGCGAAGTGGGGCTGCCGCTGCAGGTCGAGGTAGACCGTCTCCGAGACCTGCGCGACGGAGAGGCCCGGCGCGTTCAGCCCCGCGTGGTTGGCCGCCAGGGGGTGGAAGCGGATGAACTCCGACACCCCGCCGTGCGCCGCGGCGCAGCGGCCCACCTGATCCAGCAGCTCGCAGGCCAGGCCGGCGGCGCCCGGGGTGAAGAGCGGCCCGCCGTAGCCGTAAGGGGTGGCGATGTCCCAGAGGCCTGGTTCGCCGGGGATCGGGCGGACGAGGTAGACGGCCGCCGCCCGTGCGTCCCCCCGCTCCAGCGCGGCCAGCACGGGTTGCCCGTCGCCGTTGGCCTCCCAGACCCGGGCGTAGCCGGAGAGCCAGTAGACGTCCCACCCCGGAATCGCCTGCACGATGCGGTCCCAGCGCTCGGCCTCGTCCAGCCCGAGCCACTCAACCGGTCTGCTGGTCGACATCCAGTTGCCCCCTGTTCCAGCCGTCGGGTCCGTACAGGCCCCGCCCGCTGAGGACGGTGCCCAGCGTCTGCCAGAGGATCCGGAGATCGAGCCAGAGCGACCACCGGTCCACGTACTCCAGGTCGAGCGCGACCCGCTCCGACCAGGAGAGGGCGTTGCGCCCCCGCACCTGGGCGAGGCCGGTCAGGCCCGGGCGCACGTGGTGGCGGCGCTGCTGGTGCGGCCGGAGCCCCTCGGCCGTCTCGGGCAGCATGGGCCGCGGTCCGATCAGGCTCATGTCCCCGCGCAGGACGTTCCACAGCTGCGGCAGCTCATCCAGGCTCAGGCGCCGCAGCACGCGTCCCACGGGGGTGATGTGCGGGTCCGACTCGTGCAGGGCGGTGGTGATCCGGTCGGCGCCTACCGTCATCGTGCGGAACTTCAACATGCGGAAGCGCCGGCCGTGGAGGCCCACCCGCTCCTGCACGTAGAGCACCGGACCCGGAGAGGTACATCGGATCAGCAGCGCGATCAGCAGCATTAACGGAAAGAGGCAGAGGAGAAGCGCAGCTGAGCCGATCAGGTCGAAACAGCGTTTCACGCGGAGTCCCATGGCGACCCCCTTCACCGGTGGAGGATGGACGATGCTTATGCACCAGGGGTCGTCTCCATACCGGGGGGCGGGTCACCATGCGGACGAGATGTGAGGGAAAACCGCAGCGGCTTTCCCAGACGCCTGGGGCCGCCACCCCTGCAACCGCTTGCCGCCCTTGCTCTTCAGGCGGCGGGGGAGTGGTGATAGTCAGGGCCGCGTGCCTCGTCCCGGACCGCCGACCCCAGACCCCTCCGACCCGCGCGGACCGCGGGATCGGGGCGCCGGCGCACAGGTGCGGTACCTGGAGGCGCCGACGCAACCCGACTCCCTGCGCAGCGGTAAGTAGATGAGCCACGCCCGTACCAGGCGTGGCTCCAGGGGGGCGCGGGAGGACGCGCGAGCCCCGGTCAGTGAATCCCCAGTTCCTGCAGCACCCGTTCGGTCTCGGCCCAGTCCACCTCGTAGTAGTAGATCCCGTCGATCATGACGCCCCGGCCCCGGACGGTCCCGCGCTGCACCTGGTCCGGGGGGATCCGCAGCGCCCGCTGCCACAGGCCGTCCTGCAGCTCGATGTCGGTGTCGGCGTGCTCCCGCAGGAGCGCGTAGAGGCGGGGGATGTCGGCAGGGCCCACGTTGGCGGCCAGCGCACGCCCCACCTCCATCAGGAAGGCACCGGCCCGCTCGGTGCGCCCCACGTCCCCCTTCGGATCGCTGTACCGCTCCCGCAGGTAGTTCAGGGCCAGCTGGCCGTCCATCTCCACGGGGCCGGGGCCGATCAGGGTGCCGTCGTCCAGCGTCAGGCTGTACGGCACGTCGATGATCACCGGGCCCAGCCGGTCGATCAGGGCGACGACCCCGGTCATGTCGATCCGCACCCAGTGGTGGATCGGCACCTGGAAGGCGTTGGCGACGGTCTGCAGGGCGAGGTCGACGCCGCCGAAGGCGTGGGCGTGGTTGATCTTGTCCAGCCCCCGGCCGGGGATCTCCACGCGGCTGTCGCGGGGGATGGAGAGCAGCGAGCCCTGCCGCCTGACCAGGTCCAGCGACAGCAGCAGCAGCATGTCGGAGCGGGACGGCTCGCCGGGCTCACGGGCGTCCAAGCCCAGCAGGAGGATGTTGAGGCGGCCGTTCGGTCCTGTCCGGCCATCCTCGGGGTCGGCGGGCTCGCCGCCCTCGCCCGGCCCGGGCGTGCCCGCCAGCCCCTTGCCAGGGCCGGCTGCGCCGCCCTCGTACGCCTGATGCCCGGGCGGTGCAGCGGCCCCGTCGGGCGTCTCAGCCCGGGCCGACGGCTCCGGCATCACCAGCGGCGCTGCCCGGTGCGGCTGGGCGAAGAGGCCGAACTGCCAGCTGACGTACCCGAGCAGCAGGAGCAGGGAGGCGGCTGCGGCTACCCACCACCTGATTCGCTTCATGCCCATCTTCCTGTCACGCCCCCTTGCACATGGCGGCCTTCACCTCGCACGTCACGCCCTCGGTCAGGCGGCGCAGGTTGCCGGCCAGGTTCGCCAGGGGGAGCGGGCTGCCAGTGGCCCTGGATGGCGACCGGCGGCGAGCAGGTGCGCCGGAAGCGGGGGCAGAGGGTGTCGGTGAACCGCTCCGTGAAGAGGCCGGTCGGTGCCTCGTCGCAGGCCCCCCGACGATGCCCGGCTCCCGCCGCAATCCGGCGCCAGACGCGCCGCATGCAGCCGCTCCCCTCGAAGGCAGGTCGGTCACAGGCTATGGTACCGCGTCCCCCGCTAGAACGGTGCCCCCAGTTTTGTCCCTCCGCGGCTGCCCGGGTGCAGGAGTTCACCGGTCCGCCTGCGAAGCAGTAGTGCCATGCAATCGCCGCGCAGCGGGCCGGCCGGCCCGCCGCGCCGCTGCAGGAGGAGGCGCCGAGTTGGCGGTACGAGGGTGGTTCACCGTTCGGGTCGATCTGGTTTCGGGCGCAGGCCTGCGCTTTGCCCCCCAGCCGGGCCGCATCTTCCTGGTGGGGCCAACCCATACGTTCCTCGACCTGGCTACCGCCATCGATCTCGGCTTTGCCCGGTGGGACCTGAGCCACCTGCACGAGTTCCGCTTCGCCGACGGGCGCTGCTTCGGCATCCCGGACGACGAGAACCCGCTGGCGGTGCGGGACTACCAGACCGTGCGGGTGGGGGCAGAGGTGAGGCGAGGGGAGCGGTTCGCCTACATCTTCGACTTCGGGGCCAACTGGCACCACCAGTGCAGCGTGCTCTCCTCCAACCTCGACCCGCTGGAGGTTTTGGGGACCGTGCCGAGCCAGCCCACGCCGATCTGGGGCTGGGGCTGGATTCCCGACCAGTACGCCCGGCGAAGCTACGAGCAGGAGGCCTAGGTGGGGGTGAGTCCGGTGCTGCCGGTGGAGGCGATCCTGCCGGAGCTGCGCGCCGCCCTCCGGCAGGGAACGGCCGCGGTGCTGGTGGCCCCGCCCGGGGCGGGGAAGACCACGAGGGTCCCCCTGGCCCTGCTGCACGAGGACTGGCTGGGCGGCCGGCGCATCCTGATGCTGGAGCCCCGCCGCCTGGCCGCCCGCAGCGTCGCCCGCTACATGGCGGCCACGCTGGGCGAGCAGGTGGGCGGCCGGGTGGGCTACCGGGTGCGCCACGAGGCGCGGGTGGGGCGGGAGACCCGCGTCGAGGTGGTCACCGAGGGGATCCTCACGCGCATGCTGCAGGCCGACCCTGCCCTGGAGGAGGTCGGCCTGCTGATCTTCGACGAGTTCCACGAGCGGTCGCTCCACGCCGACCTGGGGCTGGCGCTCAGCCTGGAGTGCCAGTCGGTGCTGCGGCCGGACCTGCGGATCCTGGTGATGTCGGCCACGCTGGAGGCGGAGCCCGTCGCCGGCCTGCTGGGCGGTGCGCCCGTGCTGGTGAGCGAGGGGCGCAGCCACCCGGTGGAGACCATCTACCTCGACGCCCCGCCTGCGGGCCCCGTCGAGCCGCTGGTGGCCCGCACCGTGCTGCGGGCGCTGCGGGAGCACCCGGGAGACGTCCTGGTCTTCCTGCCGGGTGAGGCGGAGATCCGGCGGGCGGAGCGGCTTCTGCAGGAGATGGGGGTGGGGGATGGGCCGGATACCGCAGGGCGGGCTGCTGGGACTGCGCCTGGTCGGCCGCCGGACGCGCCCCCGACAGGCGGAGCGGCGGTGGACGTCCTGCCGCTGTACGGCGCACTGCCCCCGGCCGACCAGGACCGGGCCCTGCGCCCCTCCCCGCCCGGGCGGCGCAAGGTGGTGCTGGCCAGCGCCGTCGCCGAGACGAGCCTGACGGTGGAGGGCGTGGCGGTGGTGGTGGACAGCGGCCTGATGCGGGTGCCCCGCTACTCGCCCCGCACGGGCATGAGCCGGCTGGTCACCGT
The DNA here is from genome assembly GCF_017874315.1 of Symbiobacterium terraclitae. NCBI lineage: Bacteria > Bacillati > Bacillota > Clostridia > Eubacteriales > Symbiobacteriaceae > Symbiobacterium > Symbiobacterium terraclitae. The sequence continues at coordinate 24,397 of NZ_JAGGLG010000037.1, forward strand.
GCCGGTGACCCGGGATGCGGCCGACCAGCGGCGCGGCCGGGCGGGGCGGCTGGGGCCGGGGGTCTGCTACCGCCTCTGGACCGCGCAGCAGGACGCGCACCTGGTGCCCCGGCGCACGCCTGAGATCCGGGAGGCCGACCTCGCCCCTCTGGCGCTGGAACTGGCCGTCTGGGGGGCCGGCCCCGAGTCGCTCCGCTGGCTGGACCCGCCGCCTGCCGCGGCGATGGCCCAGGCGCGGGACCTGCTTCGGATGCTGGGCGCCCTCGACGATACGGGGGCCGTCACGCCCCACGGCCGCCGGATGGCCGAGCTGGGCGTACATCCCCGGCTCGCCCACATGCTGCTGGCCGGCGCGGAGATGGGCCTCGGCGGCCTGGCCTGTGACCTGGCGGCGATCCTGAGTGAGCGGGACCCGCTCCGGGGCGCGGACGACGTCGACCTCTGCGCCCGGCTGCGCCTGCTCCGGACGGGCGGGCCGGGCGATGCGGCCGCGCTGCGGCGGGTTCAGGTGGAGGCGGCGGCGCTCCGCCGGGCGCTCACGGGGACGGTGCGCGGTGCACCTCGCGCTGCTCACGATACGGCCCACGATACAGTTCACGGTGCCGCGCCAGGCGCCGATGAGGCGCAGGCCGGCGGGCTGCTCTCCCTGGCCTTTCCGGACCGCATCGCCCAGAGCCGGGGCGGCGGGCGGTTCCTGCTGCGCAGCGGACGCGGGGCCTTCGTGCCCCCGGGGCAGCCGCTGGCGGAGGAGCCCTTCCTGGTGGCGGCGGAGCTGGCCGACCAGGGGGCCGAGAGCCGTATCTTCCTGGCCGCGGCGCTGACCCAGGCCGACCTGGAGCGGCTGTGGGGCCCGCAGATCGAGACCGAGCGGCGGGTGTGGTGGGACCGCGAGGCCGGCGTGGTGCGGGCCGCCGTCCGGCAGCGGCTTGGCGCGCTCAGGCTCAGGGAGGTGCCGTGGGAGGATCCCGACCCGGATCTGGTGGCCGCTGCCCTGCTGGAGGGCATCCGGCAGGAGGGGGTGGATGCGCTGCCCTGGAACCGGGAGGCGCGGCAGCTGCAGCAGCGCATCCGGTTCATGGCCCGGCTGGAGGCGGGCTGGCCGGACGTCTCGGATGAGGCCCTGGCCGCTGCGCTGGCCGACTGGCTCGGTCCGCACATCCGGGGGCTCCGGAGGCGCGATGAGGTGCAGCGGCTCCGGCTGGGGCCGCTGCTGCTGGGTATGCTCACGTGGGAGCAGCGCCGGGCGCTGGACGAGGAAGCGCCGACCCACGTCACCGTGCCCAGCGGCTCCCGGCATCCCATTGACTATTCGGATCCGGCCGCGCCCGTCCTCGCCGTCCGGCTGCAGGAGGTCTTCGGCTGGACCGAGACGCCCCGGGTGGGTCGCGGGCGGGTGCCGCTGACCCTGCACCTGCTCTCGCCGGCGCACCGCCCGGTGCAGGTGACCCGCGACCTCGCCAGCTTCTGGCGGGAGGGGTACTTCCTCGTCCGCAAGGAGCTGCGGGGGCGGTACCCCAAGCACTACTGGCCCGAGGACCCGCTCACCGCCTCGCCGACCAACCGCACCCGCCCGCGCGCATAGGTGGAGGCGGCGCCCGGCGCCGGTGAACCGTTCACCGGCGCCGGGGCGGCGAGTGCGGGCGCCGGCTCGCCCGCTGCAGGCGCAGGGGCGGAGAACCCGGAGACCTGCTCCCCCGCCGCGGCGGCCGGCGCGGCGTCCGTTCCCAGTGCGGCGAGGCGCGCCCGGATGGCGGGCAGGGCCTCGGCCGCCGCCGCCTCGCCGCTCAGCATCTGCGCCTTGTAGCGGCGGAACTCGAAGGTGCCGCACTCCGCCCAGGGGCGGATGACCACGTCCGCGCTGGCCAGCTGGCTCGTGACCAGCCGCTCGTCCATGATCTCCAACATGCGCATGAGGAAGTCCAGGGGGTGCCTGGGCTTCCTTCGTCTCCAGGGGTAGGGAACCGACAGGTCCACGGCGATGACCACGTCCGCCCCCAGCTCGCGGGCCAGCTGCACCGGCACCTTGTGCAGCACGCCTCCGTCCACGAGCCGCCGGCCGTCCAGTGTCACCGGCCGGACGATGCAGGGCATGGCGGTCGAGGCGCGCAGGATCGGTCCCACGGGTCCCGAACGCAGCGTGACGGGCTCGCCGGTGTCGGCGTCGGTGGCCATGGCGGCGAAGGGGATGCGCAGGTCGGAGACCCGGAGCGGCCCCACCAGCCGTTCGAAGGAGGCCGCCATCGGCGCGTTGTCCAGCCAGCCGTCCCGGGACCAGGCCGGGCGGAAGAGATCCCACAGGCGGATCGAGGCGAAGATCGCCTCGATCTGGTCCGGCGTGAGCCCCGCGGCGTAGGCGGCGCCCACCATGGCGCCCGCAGAGGTCCCCGCGATGCAGTCGATGGGGATCCCTGCCGCAGAAAGGCAGCGCAGCACGCCGACGTGGGCCGCCCCCCGCGCACCTCCCCCTCCGAGAGCCAAACCGATCCGGGGCCTGCTGCTGCCCTGCCTCATGCCGCACTCACCTCCCCTTCAGTATGCCCAGTTGGACTGGGGAGGCGTTCCCTGAGAGGAAATCGATGCCTCGCGAGCGAACAAGTTTTGAACAATACTTTTTCAACCCTTGTGCAGATGTTGGCCCGGACTGCAGCCATCAAGTTCGGGGAAACGGGAGGATCATGTGGGATGCGAAGAGTCAACCGGTTCGCCGTCGCCCTGATCTTTGTACTGGTGTCCAATCTGTGCGCCCCGCTGGCACTCGGCGCGGACCACTTCCTCGTCCAGCCGGACGTCAACAACCCGCCGGTGCCCCAGGAGTGCCGGGCTGGCTACGCCTGCGCGCAGGTCTTCACCGCCAGCACCACCGGTACGGTTGAACGCGTCAGCCTTCCGCTGGCGCGGACAGGGGACACCGCGACCCTGCGGGTGGAGGTGCGCACCGTGACCGGCGGTGCGCCCGGAGGCGAGGTGCTGGCCGAATCCGGGCCGGTCCCGCAGGTGCCTCTCCACGCAGACGGACAGGTGCCGGCCTGGACGACGATCGAGCTGCAGGCCCGGCCCGGAAAGTGGTTGACCAGGGACAAGGAGTACGCCCTGGTGGTGACCAGCGTCGGCGAGAGCCGTCCAGGTCAGCCCACCAGCTTCCTCTGGTTCGACGTGGACCGGCCTGATGCCGCGCCGGGATACCAGTTGCTCGAGTACGCGCCCCAGGCGTGGCGGGAGCACCATGACAGCGACTTCGCCTTCCAGATCGAGATGGCCACCGCCAACACGCCTCCGACCGTCCTGGCGCCTGCCGCGGTGAGCGTGGAGGAGGACGGGCGCGTCCAGGTCACGCTGGAGGTCCTGGACGAGGACCCGGCCGGCGTGAAGGTGACGGCAACCTCCGGCAACGCCTCCATCGTGGCGGACAGCGGCCTGAGCATCTCGGGAACGGGGGCGCACCGGGTTCTGACCATCATCCCCGAGCCCGATGCGCACGGTGATGTGACCATCACGGTGACGGCCACGGATGCCGGCAACCTCTACACCAACACCCAGGTAGCGGTCACGGTCACGCCGGTGAACGACCCTCCCACCATCGCGTTCACGGCCGACCTGGTGGAGACGCAGGACAACGCGCCGGTGACCCTCCCGATCAGGACGCAGGGAGCAGCGGGGAAGGCCATGGCCGCCGCCGGCCAGCTCCACATCGCGCTGCATGACCGCGACGGCGACGCCGTGACCCTCTCGGCCACCACCGACAACCCCGACCTGATCTCGGTCGCGGTGACGGGCACCGGCGCCGGTCAGATGCTCGTCATCACCCCGGTCCCGCGCAAGAGCGGCACGGCCAACGTCACGCTGACGGCGACCGACGGGAAGGACCAGGCGACCTACTCGTTCCCCGTGACGGTGACGGCCGTCAACTCCGCCCCGGAGATCATCGGGCTCCACAACATCACGATCGACGAGGACCACGAACTCAACTTCTCGTTTGTGGTGAAGGACGCGGAGTCGGCCGCCACTGACCTGACCGTGGAGGTCACCGCCACGCATGCCTCCTGGTTCGAAGGTTCGCCGGAGATCACGGGGCCCGGCCCGGCCGGCGACGTGAGCGTGCGCTGGAAGCCCGTCAAGGACGTGAACGGCGACACGCAGATCTCCGTCACGGTCCGGGATCCTGACGGCGGCGAGACGACCGAGGCGTTCGGGCTGTTCATCCGCCCGGTGAACGACGCACCGGTTCTGGACCGGACGAACCTGATCGACCGCGAGATCCTCGAGGACGGAGAGCTTGAACTGAAGTACGTGCAGGCCCACGACCCCGACGGGGATCCCCTCACGCTGCACGTGTTCAGCAGCAACACCGTGGTGCTGCCCATGGACCGCATCGAGGTGACGCCCGGCTCCCCCGGCCAGTGGACGGTCACGCTGCGGCCCAGCCCCAACGAGCACGGCGAGACGCGCATCACCGTGCAGGTGAGTGACGGCAACGGCGGCGTCGACGAGCACAGCTTCCGGCTCCGGGTTCTCGAGGTCAACGATCCGCCCGAGATCCATCCGATCCCGGACGTCGTGCGCGAGCTGGGCACGGGCCAGTTCACCGTGCAGGTGCGCGTGACCGACGTCGAGTCGACGAGCAGCGGCATCACGGTGACGACCAGCTACGACACCTACTTCATCCAGGACGTGACCGTGGGCTCCCCCGTGGGTGACCGCTGGCCGCTGTACATCACGCCGGCCGGCCGGGAGGGCAGGACCGAGATCACGGTCAGGGCCAACGACGGCCGCGATACGTCTGAGCGGAAGTTCGCGGTGGTCATCGCCGACTACCTCAAGATTTCGGGGCTGCCGGACCAGGAAGTGGTCAACGAGGATGGCACGATATCGATCACCTTCACGGTGTCGCCCTACGACAAGATCAAGCAGGTGACGGCCACCTCCCTGGATACCCGGCTGCTCCCGCAGGCGAACGTCACCCTGCTCGCCGGTTCGCAGGGCAGCTACACCCTCGTGCTGAAGCCGGCGGAGAACCAGTTCGGCAAGGCCGTGGTGACGGTGGCGGCCGAGAACGAGTACCTGACCACCACCCACCACCTCACCCTCACGGTGAACCCGGTGAACGACCCGCCCCGCCTGGAACCGAAGCCCATCCCGCCCCAGCGGACGCTGGAGGACGAGCCCATCAGCGTGCCCTTCTACCTCTACGACCCCGACCCGTACGACTACCCGACGATCTTCGTCTCCTCCAGCAACGAGCACGTGGTGCCGCCGTTCGCACCCTACATCACCTGGACGGGCTCGGGCACCGACTGGATGCTGCACATCCGCCCGTTCAAGGACGCCCACGGCTCCACCGTCATCACCCTGACGGTGCGGGACCAGGGAAATGAAGAGGACAGCACCTCCTTCCTGCTGACCGTCGAGCCGGTGGACGATCCGCCTGAGATCATCGTTGACACGCCGTTGGCGATGGACGAGGACACCACGGCCACGTTCACCGTCGTCGTCAAGGACGTCGACGGCCCCGGCGGCGTTGACCTGGAGGCCACGTCCGTCGATGCCGCGGTGACGACGGCACTCGTCGCCCGCGAGGGCTACACGGACACGTTCACCATCACTGTCACGCCCAAGCCGAACAAGAGCGGGCCCATCCAGATCATCCTCACCGCCAAGAGCGGGGCGTCGCCGGTGGCCTCCCGGACGATTACTGTGAACGTGCGGGAGATCAACGACCCGCCGCAGCTGACCATCTTCGGCGATCGGATCAACATGCTGGAGGACGAGACCGCCAGCATCTGGATGAGCGTCGACGACGTCGAGACGCCGCTGGACCGGCTGGGCCTGACCGCCGTCTCCGACAACCCGGACCTGCTGCCCCCCAGCAGCTTCGTCTTCAAGGGCGCCGGCGTGCAGCGGGAGCTGGTGATCACCCCGGCCCTGGACCAGTACGGCACGGCCACCGTGACCGTCACGCTGAGCGACGGGACGGACCAGGTGAGCGGGACGTTCACCGTGCTCGTCGCCCCTGTTCCCGACGCCCCGCGGATCCTGGGCATCGACAGCCAGATCACCCTCGAAGAGGACGGCCGGCTCAACCAGGAGATCGAGATCTACGACCCCGACTCGCCCATGAGCGCGGTGGAGGTATCGCTCCGGTACGAGGTCGACCCGGCCAACCCCTACCTGCTGCAGGGCAACGCCGTGCGGCTGGAGGGATCGGGCGCGCACCGCCGGCTGGTGGTGGAGCCCACGCCCGACGAGAGCGGCACGGCCACCATCATCATCACCACCCGGAGCCATGACGACGGCGCCTGGGCCGAGACGGTGATCGAGCTGACGGTCGTCGCGGTCAACGACCCGCCCGTGCTGAGCGAGTTCACCGAGCCCCATAGGACCATTCTGGAAGACCAGTCGCTGACCGGGATCAGCCTCACTTACCTCGACATCGACTCGCCGGCCAGCGCCCTCACCTTCAAGGCCACCTCCGACAACCCGCAGCTCCTGCCGGACGGCAGCCTGTCCGTGGTGCCATCCCCCGATCCCGGCGGGGCGGCGCAGGGGACGGTCAGCATCGCCGCCAAGCCGGCCGACAACCGGTACGGCACGGCGACGATCACCCTGACCGTCTCCGACGGGCAGGACAGCTCCAGCCGAAGCTTCCGGCTGACGGTCCAGCCCGTGAACGACCCGCCGTCGTTCGTGAAGGGTCCCGACCAGACCGTGGACGAGGACGCCCCGCCGCAGCGCATCGCCAAGTGGGCGACCGGGATCACCCCCGGGCCGTTCGAGGAGGACCAGAAGGTCACCTTTGAGGTCAGGACCGACAACCCCGACCTCTTCGCCGCGGGTCCTGCGGTGGAGCCGGACGGCACGCTGACCTACACCCTGGCCCCCGACAAGTACGGCCTGGCGGAGGTGGAGGTCCGCCTGGTGGACGACGGCGGGACCGCCTACGGCGGCGAGGACGCATCGCCCTGGCAGAAGTTCATCATCAACGTGCGGTCGGTGAACGACGCGCCGGTGATCGCCGAGATCCCGACCATCGGCACCGAGATCGGCCAGATCACCGATGAGATCGACATCGAGGTCACTGACGTGGACTCCGATGTGGGCCTCATCAGCGTGGTTGTCACCTCGGGCAACACCAGCCTGGTCCCCAACGACCCCGGGCACATCATCCTGACCCCCGCCGGCCCCGGCAAGTGGAAGCTGCAGCTGAAGCCGCAGGACGGCCGGATCGGCACGGCGACCATCACGGTGAAGGCCACCGACGCCGAGGGCGCGACCGGCACCCGCACGTTCGACCTGATCGTCAACGACCTGTGGCTGAGCGGTCTCGTGCCCTCCGCGGGCACGATGACCCCGGCCTTCGACAAGCACGTGCTCAGCTACGCGGTGGTCTACTCGGGCTGGCTGCCCGAGGCCCGCGTGACCGCCACCACCCAGGACGCCGGCGTGCGCCTCCGGGTGCGGCGGGCCGACACGGCGGGCGACTGGCTTGAGGCCAAGAGCGGCGTCCCGTCGCCTGCGATCGTCCTCGACGACGGCGGCGGCGATGTGGAAGTCGAGGTCTACTCGCCGGTCACCGGCATCAAGAAGCCCTACCTGCTGACCTTCGTGCGGGCGAAGTCCACCGTGGCGGAGCTGGTGGAGCTCTCCATCAACCCTGGCCGGCTGGAGCCCGAGTTCCGGCCTGACCGGACCAGCTACTCCGCCACCGTGCCTCACGACGTGACCGCGGTGACGGTCGTGGCGAAGCCGGGCGACGCCTGGACCAAGGTGTACGTCGACGGCCACCAGAACCTGCGCGTGGGCAGCAACCGGATCACCGTCACGGTGCTGGCGGAGAACGGCGAGCGGAAGGTCTACACGATCAACGTGACCCGCGAGCCCGCGCCCCTGTCGATCGGACAGGTGGAGGTGGAGACGGGCCCCGACTGGGCCACGCTGCGGTTCGACACCGACGACGCGGCGACGGTCACGGTCTACTACCGGGCCGCGGGTGGCCAGGAGCAGAGCCGGAGCGGCGGCCACGGCCGCAGCCACACGGTCTCGCTGACGGGCCTGCAGCCGGCCACGGGCTACACCTACCGCATCCACGCCGACCGGACCGTCGGCACTGACGCCGAGCTGGTCAGCGCCTTCCGGACCGAGGCGCCCGGGGCCAAGGGGCTCTGCGAGGTGCGTGCGGATGGCGCGCTGTCCTGCCCCGCCACGTCCCGTGAGAAGGAGATCGCGCTGAGCGTGGCGCCCGAGGGGGCGCAGCCGGAGCTGGTGGCCACCGCCACCGTCACCGATCCCGACATGGGCGCTGCCGTGGCGGCGGCGCTGGCATCCGACGTGCCCGAGGCCGAACGGGCGGTGTCCGTGCGGCTGGCGAACCGGCCCTACGGGGTGGCGCTGCTGGAGGCGGCCGCCCTGCAGCGGGCAGCCCGGCTGGGCGTGCCCGTAACTGTGGAGTCGGACCGGGGCGCCGTCACCCTCACGCCCGCGCTGGTGACCGACCTCAGGCTGGCGCCGAATGAGCGCCTGGCCGTGGTCATCTCGGAGGCGCAGATCGATCCGCGCTACGTGGAGCCATGGAGCGGCGTCGGCGGCTACCGCCAGGCCGGCGAGCCGTTTGCGGTGTCGCTGGCGCGGGTCAGCGCATCCGGCGCGGCCACGCCGGTCACGACCCTGCCTGCGCCGATCCTGATCAGTCACCCGGTGGCGGCCACCGACCCCATCGAGGCGGTCACGCTGGCCGTGTTCGCACAGCCGGAGCCGACGGCCCAGCTCGTCCCGCTGGGCGGCCGCCTGACGCCCGCGCGCGACGCCATCCAGGTGGCGCAGACGACCCCCGGCGTCACGGTGCTCCTCTCCTACGAGAACCGCTTCTGGGACGTGCCCGAGACCCACTGGGCGCACGAGATCGTCCACGAGATGGCCGCCCGCCAGGTGCTGCGCGGCGTCACGCCCACGGAGTTCGATCCGGAGCGGCCGATCACCCGGGGGCAGCTGGCCGCCATCCTGGTCCGGGCGCTGAAGCTGGGTGAGGACGACCGGTTCGCCCGCATCTACAACGACATCTCCCCGTTCGACGCGATGGCCGGCGAGATCGGCGGCGCCATCCGTGCCGGGATGATGACAGGCTACCCGGACGGCACCTTCAGGCCGGACGCGCCGGTGACCCGCCAGGAGCTGGCGGTGGTGCTGAGCCGGATGGCCGGGAGGCTGGACCTGGCCGGTACGCTGGACCGGGAGGATGCCGAGCGGTTGGCCATGTTCGCCGACTGGGGACAGATCGCCCCCTGGGCGCAGGACGCCGTCCGCTTCGCCGTGGGCGAGGGGCTCCTGAAGGGCCGCTCCGCCGACACCTTCGCCCCGCTGGAGCTGACGACCCGGGCGGAGACGGCGACGGTGATCAAGCGGCTGCTGGACAAGGTCGCCCCGGGCGAGTGGCGCTGAGCGCTCCTGAACTGGATATCGGGAAGGGGGACGGCGAGGCCGTCCCCCTTCCGCTGCTGCGCGGGCGCAGCCGGTTCGGAAGGGCTGGGCGCCCCGCCGCAAGGGCATACTAGCCGGGCGGGGGTGTTTGGATGGACGAGACCAAGGAGCTTCTCAAGGCCAGCTTCAACCGGCTGGAGGGGCTGATTGGCGAGGTGAAGGAGCTGCGCTACAAGATCAAGGACGTTCAGGGTAACGTGGAGTCGCTGCGCGCGAAGATCGCCAACGGCGACGGCAACTGGCGCCAGGCGCAGGGCGAGCGAAACGGGGCTCCGGGCCACGGCGGCGGAGAGCCGGCCGGCGGCGCGAACCGGGAGCACGGCGGTGGCCTGAACGGGCAGGGCAGCGGTGCGGACAGGAGCCGAGCCGACGGCCGGAGCGACGAAGGCCGCGGTTGGCGGAGTGGTGCCGGCAGCGAGGACCGCGAGCAGGCCAAAGGTGCCGAACGAGGCGGAGAGGGCCGGGAGCAAGGCGGGGGCGCAGAACGAGGCGGAGAGTCCCGCGACCAGGGCAGCGGCGACCGCGCGCGTCGCGCCTTCGGTGGCGAGGGCATGGACGAGGACGTGGCGGCGCGCCTCAGGAGCATCGAGGAGCGCCTCGAGTACCTGGGTGCCAAGTGGATGGAGCTGGACGAGAAGGTCTACCGCCTGGAGCGCAAGCCGAGGTAGTCGGGCAGGAATCGGGCCGGCGGTTCGCCAATCTACCCCCGATTGAAAGGGGGAGCATGTCTTGGCCGCATCACCGCTACCGAGTTTCGATTCCCTGCTGCTTTACCACGACCTGCTGGAGACCCCTCAGGGCGCGGCGATGGCGGCCTTCCTCGGGGCCGCACCGCGGGGCGGGGAGGAGGCCCGCATGGCCTACCTCCGCCTGGTGCGCACGATGTACGCAGCCGACCCCGTAACCGGCCCCACGGGTGACGCCTGGCAGGACCACCTGCTTCACCATCTGCTGCGCGCGGAGAACGCCTTCACCCGCGCCGCGGCCGGCGGGTCCGTGCCCGCCGCGCTGCGGGAGGCGGCGGCGTGGGATCTCCGCATCCTGGAGCAGCTGTTCCGCCTGTCGGGCCCGCGCTGCCTGGCGATCGCAGGCGGTCGGTCGGACGGCGGCTCCCGGGGTGAGGTGCGCCTGGACGGGCTGCCCACCTGGTCGGGCCGTATCGAGGGAGACGCGGGTCCCGCCCTTGCGCCGGGCTTCCGGGAGATGGCACGCCGGCTGGCCGAGGCGGACGACTGGGCCGGCCTGGTGGACGACCTGGCGGCGTTTCACCGCGCACACGGCTGTGGCGCCGTGGCCTGCTCCTGGTTCCTGACCTGGGACGGCCGGCGCCTCCAGGTCGTGGAGCAGCCGGACGTGGTAGACCTCGACGACCTGGCCGGCCTGGTGGATCAGAAGAAGGCCGTGCAGGAGAACACCGAGGCGTTCCTGCGCGGGGGCGCCGGGCAGAACCTGCTGCTCTACGGCCCCCGGGGCACCGGCAAGTCCTCGCTGGTCCGGGGGCTGGCGCCGCGCTACGGCGAGGCCGGGCTGCGGCTTGTGGAGGTGGCGCGGGAGCGCCTGGGGAGCCTTGCCGAGCTCTACAGGATCGTCCGCAAGCACCCGCAGCGGTTCATCCTGTTCCTCGACGACCTGACCTTCGAGGCCGACGACGCCGACTACCGGGCGTTCAAGTCGCTGCTGGAGGGCGCGCTGGAGCGGCGCCCGCCCAACCTGCTGCTCTACGTGACCTCCAACCGCCGGCACATGGTGCCCGAGCGCTGGGCCGACCGGAACAGCCCGGAGGACGCCGAGGTGCACGGCCAGGACGCCCTGGAGGAGCGGCTCTCGCTGGCGGACCGGTTCGGCCGGACGATCCTGTTCCTGCGTCCGGACCAGGACGAGTACCTGGCGATCGTCGAGCACCTGGCCGCCCGGCGGGGGCTGCCGATCGGGCGGGAGGAGCTCCGGGACGCCGCCCGGCGCTGGGCCCTGTGGCAGAACGGGTTGTCGGGCCGCGCCGCCCGGCAGTTCGTGGATGAACTGGAGGCGAAACGGAAGTAACGGCGACCGGCCGCCCACCCCCGGGCGGCCGGGTCTCTCTGTCATGCCGTCAACCGCGGGACAGACCGTCGGCACATCCGTCGCCCGCCAGGTCAGGGGCTAGTTCCGGGGGAGCAGCGCGGCCACCTCTTCGGGCGCGAACGAGTACCGGCAGCCACAGGCGTGGCAGACGACGTCCAGGCTCCGGTTGGACGCCACCGCATCCTTCAGGTCCGCCACGCCCAGGCTCATCAGCATGGGGTAGAACATCTCCCGACAGCAGCCGCACGACGCCCGAAGGGGGGCGATGCCCAGGAGAGCCGTGTCGGCCGGCAGCAGCGCGGGCAGCTCGGACACAGGCCGTTCCGGGTCTGCGACCGCGGGGGCGCGGAGGATGCCCTCGACCTCGCGGAGGCTGTCCTCGTCCGCCCCCGGCAGCAGCTGCGCCATCGCACCGCGGCAGGCGACGATCTCGTCGTCCCCGTCGAACTCCACGTGGCAGACGAAGCAGGTGGGTGTCTGCTCGCTCTGGCGGAAGTAGTGGGCGAGGTCATCCACGATGTTCCCGTACGGCATGTCGGTGATGCCCGTGAACCCCCGGTACATCCCCAGGTCCTTGATCACCTGGAGGGATCCGCCGGTGCCGATCAGCTCCGGCAGCGACAACCCGGCGATCTCGGGTGCAGGAACCGTCTGCCACTCGTCGCTGAGGTAGCCCCGGACGTTGCCGCCGGAGTCGACCTCGGCGAAGATCCGGCAGCCCGGCCTGCTCGCCCCCACCTTGAGGCTCAGGCGCTGGTGGTCCTTCAAGGTGCCGCAGAGCAGGCCCGCGGCCGTCACCGTGGTGGCCAGCGCCGCGCGCAGGGCCCGGCCGCTCACCTGTCCCTGACTGCAGACGGCCCGGGCGATGCCGGTGGTCTCGGCGAACATGATCCGGACGCTGCGGTTGAAGGCCAGCGTCCTGATGATATAGTTTTCCATGACAAGACATCCCCTCGCTCTCCACCAGGCTGGGTCGCCACCGAGTATAGAACCTGACGCTACGTCAGGTTCAACCCCCGGAGATGGCGAAAGCTGCGGCGGAGGGCGCGGCGCTGCGGAAGGGGGAGGCGGGTGAGCGGGCGCGGCTGGAAGATCGGCGAACTGGCCCGGCGTGTCGGGCTGACGGTGCGGACGCTGCACCACTACGACCGGATCGGCCTGTTCTCGCCGTCGCACACCACGGAGTCGGGGCACCGGGTGTACTCGGATGAGGACGTGCGCACGCTCCTGCAGATCATCTCCCTCAAGCAGCTCGGCTTCTCGCTGGGCGAGATCAGGGCGATGATCAGCGACCGGGGCGCTGACCCCCGGGAGATGCTGGAGCTGCAGCTGAACAGGCTGGACGCGGAGATCGCGGCGCTGACTGAGGTGCGGGACCGCGTGCGGCGCATCTACGAACACCTGCAGCGTGGACGGCCGGTCTCCACGGAGGAGATCATGGCCGTGGCCCACGCGCTGACCCTCACGCGGAGCCCGCATTTCCGCCGGGAACAGGTGGAGGACCTGCGGCGGCGCTACCTGGCGCTGGACCCTGCTGAGCAGCAGCGGCTGTTCGAAACAGGCCGGCGGCTGGTCTCCGAGTTCCGCCGCTGCCTGAGCGCCGGCAAGCCGCCGGACGACCCCGAGGTCATCGCCCTGGCCCGGCGCTGGAAGGAGGCGACCGGGGCGCTGCTGCCTGCCGACGAACCGCTCACGCAGGCGGCGGAGCGGTACTATCGGGAGAACCCCGATGCGGGGCTGATCTTCGGCATGGATGGCGAACTCTACCGGTACATCAAGCAGGCGGTCTCGCACGAATAGAGGAGCGGAACCACACAGCGGCCGGCGGCCACCCCACGAGGCGGCCGCCGGCCTTCGCCATGCCGTTCATTCCGCTCCGCGCGCCGGACGGGCAGGTCGCCGGTGAGGGGCGCCCGATCAACCCTCCAGCCGCACGAGCAGGTCGCCGGCCTCCACCCGGTCGCCCTCCCGGACCAGCACCTCGGCCACCCTGCAGTCCCGGGGGGCGGTGAGCACGTTCTCCATCTTCATCGCCTCGGTGACCACCAGCTGGACCCCCTTGGCCACCTCGTCGCCGGGGGAGACCAGCACCTTGACCACCCTGCCGGGCATCGAGGCGCCGAGCTGGTTCGGGTCGCCCTTCCTCGCCTTCGGGCGGCGCACGCCGGCCTCGGCCAGGCGGGCGTCGGGCACCTCGACCTCCCGGGGGAAGCCGTTCAGCTCGAAGAGCACCTCCCGCATGCCGTTGGGCTTCGGGTCCCGCACGTCGATCAGCTTGATGATCAGCGTCTTGCCCCGCTCGATCTCCACCCGCGTCTCCTCGCCGGGGCGGAGGCCGTAGAAGAACGTGGGCGTGTCCACCACGGCCGTGTTGCCGAACTCCTCCTGGTGCCGGGCCAGCTCCTCCACCAGGCCGGGGAACATGATCTCCGAGAGCACCTCCCGCCGGCTGGCAGGGCGGCCCAGCTTCTCCGAGAGCTCCTGCTGCTTCGCCGTGAAGTCGATGGGCGGCAGCAGCTCACCCGGCCGTACGGTGATGGCCTCCCGGCCCTTGAGTACCACCCGCTGCAGGTCGGCGGGCCACCCGCCCGGAGGCTGGCCCATGTACCCGGAGAGCAGCTGCACCACCGACTCGGGGAAGGCCAGGCTCTCGCCCCGCTCCACCAGCTCCTCGGCGGTGCAGATGGAGTTCTGCACCATGAAGAGCGCCAGGTCGCCCACCGCCTTGGAGGAGGGCGTGACCTTCACGATGTCGCCCAGGGCCAGGTTGGCGGTGCGGTAGGCCGCGACCACCTCGGACCAGCGGGCGCCGAGGCCCAGGGAGGCCGCCTGCTGCCTGAGGTTCGAGACCTGCCCGCCGGGCATCTCGTGCAGGTAGGTCTCGGCGGACGTCGCGGCCAGGCCGGACTCCCACGGGGCGTACCAGCGGCGGACCTCCTGCCAGTAGTCTGCCAGCTGCTGCAGGCCGGCGGGGTCGAGCCCCGTGTCACGCTCGTCGCCCTGCAGCGCCGCCACCAGCGTGTTGAGCGAGGGCTGCGAGGTCAGGCCCGAGAGGGAGGAGAGGGCCGCGTCCACGATGTCGACCCCCGCCGCCGCGGCGGCCAGCAGCGTCGCCAGGCCGGTGCCGGCGGTGTCGTGGGTGTGCAGGTGGAGCGGCACGCCCACCTCCTGCTTCAGGGCGGAGATCAGCATGGTCGCCGCCCGGGGCTTCAGGAGGCCGGACATGTCCTTGATGCCGATGATCTGCGCCCCGGCGGCCTCCAGCTCACGGGCGAGGTTCACGTAGTACTTCAGGTCGTACTTGGTGCGGGTGGGGTCGGTGATGTCGCCGGTGTAGCAGAAGGCGACCTCGGCCACCTTGCCCTCGCTGCGCACGGCCTCGATGGCCGGGAGCATGTTGGGCAGCCAGTTGAGCGAGTCGAAGATGCGGAAGATGTCGATGCCGGCCGCCGCCGCCTCCTTGACGAAGGCCTGCACCAGGTTGTCGGGGTAGTTGGCGTAGCCCAGGGCGTTGGCGCCGCGCAGGAGCATCTGGAACGGGATGTTGGGAATGGCCTCCCGGAGCAGCGCCAGCCGCTCCCAGGGGTCCTCCTTCAGGAAGCGCAGCGCGGCGTCGAAGGTGGCGCCGCCCCACATCTCCAGCGAGAAGAGCCCCGAGGCCAGCCGGGCCGTGGCCGGGGCGACGGCCAGCATGTCCCGGGTGCGCACCCGGGTGGCCAGCAGCGACTGGTGGGCGTCCCGCATCGTGGTGTCGGTCACCAGCAGCCGCCGCTCGGACCGGATCCAGTCCACCAGCCCCTGGGCCCCCCGCTCCAGCAGGATCTGCCGGGCGCCGGCGGGGACGGGCCCGTCCGCCTGCGGCAGGGGCAGGTGGCCCCGGGCGGGCGGCTTGGCCCCGGGCGGCACGCCGGGCCCGCCGTTGACCACCACGTGGCCGATGTACCGGAGCAGCTTGGTGCCCCGGTCCCGGCGGGGCGGGAACTGGAACAGCTCCGGCGTGTCGGCGATGAAGTTGGTGTCGACGTCGCCCCTGTGGAAGCGGGGGTGGCGGACGACGTTCAGCAGGAAGGGGATGTTGGTCTTGACCCCGCGGATGCGGAACTCCTCGAGGACCCGGGTCATCTTGGCGGCCGCGGCCTCGAAGGTCAGGCCCCAGGTGGTGGCCTTCACCAGCAGCGAGTCGTAGTAGGGCGTGATCACGGCGCCGGGGAAGCCGTTGTCGCCATCCAGCCTGACCCCGGGGCCGCCGGGCGACCGGTAGGCCAGGATTCGGCCGGTGTCGGGCAGGAAGTCGTTGGTGGGGTCCTCGGTGGTCACCCGGCACTGGATGGCGTAGCCGTGCCGGTGGACCTGCGCCTGCGACGGCACCCCCAGTGCCTCGTCCAGCCGGGCGCCCTCGGCGATGCGGATCTGCGCCTGCACGATGTCGAGGCCGGTGATCTCCTCGGTCACCGTGTGCTCCACCTGGATGCGGGGGTTGACCTCCATGAAGTAGTAGCGGCCGTCGGGGTCCACCAGGAACTCGACGGTGCCCGCCCCCACGTAGCCCACCCGGGCCATCAGGCGGACGGCGGCGCTGCAGATCTCCTGCCGCTGGGGTTCGGTGAGGGCCAGCGAGGGCGCGATCTCCACCAGCTTCTGGTGCCGGCGCTGGACCGAGCAGTCCCGCTCGTAGAGGTGGACGACGTTGCCGTACCGGTCGGCCACCACCTGGACCTCGATGTGGCGGGGCCGCTCCACGTACTGCTCCAGGTAGAGGTCCCCGGAGCCGAAGGCGGCGCGCGCCTCCGAGCCCGCCCGCTCCAGCGCGGCCCTGAGCTCGGCGTCGGAGCGGACCACGCGCATGCCCCGGCCGCCTCCGCCCAGCACGGCCTTGACGATGACCGGGTAGCCCACCTCGTGCGCGAAGGCCAGCGCCTCCTTCACCGACGTGACGGGCCGGTCGGTCCCCCGGGGGAGGGGGAGGCCGGCCTCCCGGGCGATCTGGCGCGCGGCCACCTTGTCGCCGAACATCTCCAGGTGCTCCGGGTCCGGGCCGATGAAGGCGATGCCGCTCTCCCGGCAGAGGCGGGCGAAGGCGGCGTTCTCGGCCAGGAAGCCGTAGCCGGGGTGGATGGCGTCGACGTCGTGCTGCCGTGCCAGCCGGATGATCCCCTCCATGTCGAGGTAAGCCTCGACGGGATCCTTGCCCTCGCCGATGAGGTAGGCCTCGTCCGCCTTGTACCGGTGGAGGGAGAGGCTGTCCTGCTCGGAGTAGACCGCCACGGTCTGTTTGCCCAGTTCCGTGCAGGCGCGGAAGATTCGAATGGCAATCTCGCCCCGGTTTGCCACCAGGATGCGGCGGATGGCTGGCATTTCTTTCTGTCACCCCTTTAACGTATTAAAAGGGGTGTATTCTCCCTCCAGCAGACGATTCCTCCAAACAGGTGGGATTAGAAAGAGTTTAGTAGTTCGTACAAGTTAGTCATGTAAGCGCTTCCGTGAAAGCCGGCCCTCGAGAGGGCCGGTTTCCTAGGAGCCTGTCCGGGTAACCGCACGTGAGATAGGGGCAGACTCCCAATGATTGGATATCAACGATCGTGCCTACTTCTTCATGCGCTGTCTG
>NZ_JAGGLG010000038.1 GCF_017874315.1 Symbiobacterium terraclitae
TCCATTGTAACAGAAGGGCGGCTTCTTTTGTATTTAGACAAAAAGAAAAGGGGGCTGTCCCTAAGTCATCCTCGATGACTTTTGGGACAGCCCCCTTCGCGCACGTAGCTCAGGTCGGGTATCCCATCGAATCGGGACATCTATCACATCCGATCCGCGCACGATCCTGTCACAATGGCAGTAGGAGAGTCACCACAGTACCCCGGCCCGGAGCCGAGTCGATCCTCAGACGTCCGCCCAGGCGGTCGGCCCGCTCCCGCATGATGGCCAGGCCGTAGTGGTCCTCGGCCGGCGGCTGGGCCGGGTCGAAGCCGCAGCCGTCGTCAACGATCGTCAGATGGTATCCCTCCGGCTTCCGCGAGACCCCCAGGCGCACACGGGTGGCCCGGGCGTGCCGGTGCACGTTCATCAGCGCCTCCTGCACGATCCTGAGCACGTCCTGGATCCCGCTGCAGACGACGTCCTCCCCCGGTTCCAGGTCGACGGCCAGCTCAACTTGCAGGCCCGACAGCCGGTAGAAGTGGGCGAGGGTGTCGGCGAGGGCGGCGATCAGCCCGATGCTCTGCTGCATCGAGCCCCGGAGCCTCCTGATCAGGCGCCGGACCTCGGTGAGCGTGCCGCCCAGCACCTGGGTCACCGCGCTCAGGTGCTCCTCCACCCGTGACGGCGAATCGGTGAGCAGGCTCTCCTGCAAGTCCTGCAGCAGGAGCTGGAGGCCGAAGAGGTTCTGGGAGAGGCCGTCGTGGACCTCCTGCGCCAGGCGGGCCCGCTCCCTGCGTAGCGCCTCATCGTGCAGCCGCATCATCTCCGCCGCCAGGGAGACGGAGTCCGCCACCTCCTGCAGACAGGCGAGGTCGGCGTCGTCGTACTCCCGTTCCGTGCGGCTGGCGGCCATGAGCACCCCCAGGACCCCGCGCTCGCTGCGGACCGGCACGCCGATGGCGGCCTTGAGCCCCTCAGCGAGGAAGATGGGGTAGGAGCGCGGGTCGTCGGTGAGGTCGTCGGGAAAGCGAAACGTGCGCAGTGGCAGATCGCTCAGCACGATCCGCCCGGCGAAACCCTGGCCGGGGCGCAGGCGGATGGCCGTCACGTCGGGCGAGAGGTTCCCGCTGGTCACCTGCCACCGGACCTCCTGTGCCCTGCTGTCATAGAAGGCGAGGGCGGCCAGGTCGCTCCGCAGCATCTCCCGGAGCGTGTCGAGCACCCGGCGCAGGCCGCTGCTCAGGATGACCGGCTCCGGGTCCTCCCCCTCGATCGTGAGGAGCGCCGCGACCCCGCCACGGGGCTCCCCGGCCAGCGGGCTGGCGGCGAGCAACACCCTGGTGCCGGGCAGGCCGGCCGGCATGCGGCCGTCGGCCGCATTTCCGCGCAGGGCCCTGCGCAGCGGACAGACCTCCCCGGCACAGTCCGTGCAGCGGAAGGCCTCCCGGCAGCGTTTCCCCACCCGAGCGCCCAGAATCTCCAGCGCCGAGGCGGATGCGCCGGTGATGCGGAGATCGTGGTCGAAGATGATGACGGGGTGCTCATCCACGTGGGACCACCTGCCTTCCGGGAGGGATCGGAGGCTCCCTGCCCTGGGCGGCCGCGTGTTCATCTGGCCGGTTATTGCAAATCGTAACACAAAACAATAACCATCGGCATTGGGCCGATGCTCTAAGTCCTCCCCCCTCAACGCCTGATTGCGCGGATGGCGTCCTCCAGACGGCGGCCCACCTCGGCCAGCGCCCTGCCGCCGCTGCTGAAGGGCTCGGCCACGGCCGGTGCGACGCCGGCGTCGGAGAGGGCCGCTATGGTCTCGTCCAGCGGGATCCGCCCGAGGAACGGCACACCCGTCGAGCCCGCCACCAGTTCCCCGCCGCCGCTTCCGAAGAGGCGGCCGCTCATGTTCTCCACGACCCCGATGACCGGGATGCCCGCCTCCCGGCAGGCGGCAATGGCCTTCCGTCCGTCGGCCAGGGCCGCCCGCTGCGGTGTGGTGACGACGACGGCGCCGTCGACCCGTCCGAGCAGTTCGTTCAGGCCGATCAGCTCTCCCCCGGTACCGGGCGGCATGTCGACGAGCAGCAGGTCGAGCCGGCCCCATGCGACGTCGGCCAGCAGGCGGGTCAGGAACTCGAACTTGTACGCGTCGCGCCACATGATCGGGTCGTCCTGGTCCTGCAGGAAGAACCCGCTGGAGACCAGCCTGAGGCCGGCTGCCGGTTCCACCGGCACCAGGCCGCCTTCCCCGGCCCGCATGCGGGCGCCCTCCACCCCGGCCAGGAGCGGCAGCGTGGGGCCGGAGAGGTCGGCGTCCAGCACCCCCACCTGCAGGCCCCGCATCGCCAGAGTAGCCGCCACGTTGTAGGTCACGGTCGACTTCCCCACGCCACCCTTGTTGCTGAGCACCAGCACACGGCGGCCGATCTCCTTCAGCCTTCGGTCAAGGAGCCAGATCGAGTGCCTCTCCTGGTCCAGTTCACACTGCCCGGCTGCGGTGCAGAGGACGCAGGGCGTCGCCTTCTCGCATAGGGTCATCTGCGCTTCCCTCCTCTGGGGGGGCGGCAGGGAGGGCGAGGAGCGCCCACCCCGCCAGGAGCAGCAGGTGCTGCTGGTTGGTATGGAGTCCCAGGCCGGCCAGGAGGATCAGGCCGAGGGCCATCCGGCCCTCCCCGGCGACGCCGGTCAGCGCCAGCGTCGCCGCCCCGGCGGCCGCCACGTACAGCGGGGCGGGCCAGACCAGGGTAAGACCGAGGCAGTACATGGCGAAGACGCCGGTCATGTCGGCGTTCAGCCAGAACGCGAACAGCAGGAGCGCCGCGGGCAGGGAAGCCAGGAGAAGGCGCCGGCGCCACGCCGGGGCCTCGCCTCCGCCGGGAATCCGGGTGGGGCGGAGGGGCGGCAGCCCCATGGCCAGCAGCGCGCAGGCCGCCGCCAGCTCCGCCACCTGCAGGAGCAGGCCGGCCCCGGGGAGCGTACCGGGCAGGCCGAACACCACCCAGCCAAGCTGCAGCCCGCTGGTCAGGTAGCGCATGGCCTGGGCTGACAGGAGCAGGCCCAGCCCGGCCCGCCACCCGGGCGGGACCCTGGCCAAGGCACCGGCTGCCAGGGCGCAGACCGCCGCCAGAAGCAGCCCCGCCGCGAGGAACTGCCCGCCGTCCCAGCCCAGCCCGCCGGTCAGGGCCAGCAGCGCGGCTGCCCCGACCAGCAGGCGAAGCTGGCCGCTGTGCCCCACCAGGGTCAGGAGCAGGACCACGACGCCGAGGGCCAGACTCAGGTTGAAGGCCACCTCGCCAATCCAGACCAGCGCCCGGTAGGCGGAGAGCACCACTCCTTGTTTCGGGATGAAGATCCCGATCCGGGCGAAGAGGCGCACCAGCAGGAACTCTGCGCCTGCCGCCCAGAGGAGGGCCCGCACCATCGGGGGGCGCAGCGCATCAGCCACGGCTCCACCCCCCTTCGTCACGGCTTGAGCTCGAGCACCGCCCAGTCGGTGATGTACTTCATGCCGTCCCGCTGCATCTGCTTGCCGTCCCAGACCGCGAAGGCCGCCTGGAGTTGGCTGCCCGCCTCAAACTGCGGGTCGCCGTCGAGGGAGCGGGTGAAGACCGCCGCCCAGCGGCCGTCCTTCCAGACCGCCTCCACCGACGTGGGCTGTTCGGCTGCCGTCGTCAGGGTGCCGAAGCCCTCGGCGATCATGTTCTCGGCCAGCCCCCCCTTGTCGGGGAGCGCCCGCCGGTTACCCACCACCAGGGCGGGCCGGGCGTACAGGTCGTCGCCGAACACCTCCTGCACCTGGCCGGTGTCGTCGTGCCACCCGTCCACGTGCATGTTGGGGTAGGCGGTGGCCATCTCCCGGGCCCCCGGGCCGCGGTCGGCCCGCCAGTGCCAGATGTGCACCGGCGCGTCCAGCATGCCCATGCAGGCGCCAGTGGGCTGGGTCGCCAGTTCAACGGCGGCGGCGTCCGCGAAGTCCTGGGGGCGGAGGGTGTTCAGCTCCTGCGTGTTGTCGCTCCACTCCAGCCGGATCGCGATCGAACGGTCGTCGCGCAGCGCCTTCACCTGCACGTTCCCCTCGACCGGGTTGACCGTACTGACCACGGTGAGCGGCAGCACCACGCCGCTGACCCGCTGCCACTCCTCCGCCCAGGGGTCGTGCGGCAGCGCCTGGGCCCGCCGCACGACCACCGTCGGGTTGGCGGCCGGCCGGCGCGTGCCGGTCTCGACGGCCGCAAGCGCCACCGAGAGCAGCACGAGGCCGAGAAACATACCACCGACGACCATCTGGGTCCGCGAGAGTCGTCGGAACACCTTCATCGACTCAACCCTCCTCCTCACTCGCCGCGCCGCCGGCGGCCGCGGCCTGCTGCTCCGCCGCCGGTACGTCGGAGAGCCGCTCCGCGTCGTGCCGCACGTACCAGTCGGCCAGCCGGCTCAGCGCGTGGTAGAACCCGCCGGGATCGAGCCTCTCGAGCCTTGTCACCAGCTTCGGCAGCCAGCGCCCCAGGTGCTCCCGCAGGAAGCGGGCCTGGGCGTCGCGGCAGATCGCGGCCGCCTCCCGATCGCCGTCGGCCCTGGCCACCGCCTCCTTCAGGCAGAGCAGCGACATGAACTCCAGCTCGGTGGCTAGCCCGTCCGGCCGCTCGCCCTCCACATCGACCCCGAACGCCCGGTAAAAACCGGCCACGTCCGCCATCTGCTGGGTCTGCATCCAGACGTGGGCGCCGGTGTACTCGGTCTCGTAGAGCGGGCAGGGAACCGCCTGCCCCGCGAACAGGGCGTTGTACTCCGACTCCCGCTCTCCCGGCCCGTCCAGCGCCGCCTGCGCCTGCTTCGCCAGGGCGTATCCGCCCCGGGGCAGGTAGGCGCGCAGCGCCCTCGCCAAGGCGCCGCCCCTGAGCTCCCGGAGCAGGGAGGGCTCCGGGTAGAGGAAGCCGCGGGAGAGCACGGCGTAGACCCGGCTCCGCCGCAGGGCACCGTTCAGCGGCTCCATGGTGGCTCCCCCTCTCGTCAGGTGATGTTGTGGCGGTTCTCGGGCCGAACCTGGACAGGCTCCCAGATGGCGGTGCGCACCACCTCGTTGCCCGCCGCGTCGAAGCCCACCGCCTCCTCGTCCTCGATCCGGTACCGGTGGATGATCCGGTCGGTTGCGCCGAAGAGCTGGAGCACGCCCAGCAGCTCCTTGTCGGGGTGCGTGTAGGTCTCGATGGCCTCCTCGACGCCGGGGCCGAACATCTGGGTGAGGTAGGCTCGCGACACCCAGCGGGGCGGGATGTAGTAGACGTTCGGCTCGGTGCCGAACTGCGGGTAGAGCGGCAGCGCCACCTTCGCCTTGTGGACCAGGTAGTGCACCGGCGACTCGGGGTCGTCCACCCAGCCGAAGAGCCGGATCTTGCCGATGCAGGTGGCGATGCACCGGGTCGCCTGGCCCTGCTCGATGCGCGGGTAGCAGCCGATGCACTTCTCGCTGGTGCCCGTGGTGCCCCGGTACATGGGCTTCTTGTACGGGCAGGCCTCCATGCACTTGCGGTACCCCCGGCAGCGGGCCTGGTCGATCAGCACGATGCCGTCTTCCTGCCGCTTGTAAATCGCCTTCCGGGGGCAGGCCGCCAGGCAGGCGGGATAGGTGCAGTGGTTGCAGATCCGGGGCAGGTAGAAGCCCCAGTGCTGGTGCTCGGGCAGCGACTCGCCCCGGGGGTTATGCCCCCTGGAGGCGTCCTCGTAGAGGTTCGGGTGGCGCCACTCCTCGTCAGAGGGCAGGTAGCCCAGGGCGACCATGCCGGTCACCGTCTGCTTGGCCGGGTCCCGCGCCTCGAAGATCGTCTTGCCCTCGTAGGTCCTGCCGTTCCACGGCTGCGGCCCCAGCATGGAGAGCAGCTTCACGTCCCAGTTCTTGGGGTAGCCGCCGTAGGGCTTTGACTCGACGTTGTTCCACCACATGTACTCCTGGCCCTCGCTGAAGGTCCAGGTCGACTTGCAGGCCATCGTGCAGGTCTGGCAGCCGATGCACCGGTTCAGGTTGAAGACCGCCGCGAACTGTCGCTGCGGCCGGGCCTCGGGGAAGGCGTACTCCATCTCCCGGCCCAGCTGCCAGTTCTTCACCATCTCAGCCACCGGCTAGCTCCCCCCTTTCGCATCAACGAAGCCTCCCTGCAGGTACCTGAGCATCGTCTCGTTCTCGTTGCCGGGCGTGAACCCGCTGGTCGCCGGCTTCCAGACGCCCTGGCCCTGCGGGCCGCCGTCCTCGGCCTTGGTGATCTTCACCAGCGTCTCCTTCGGGCAGGTGTTGGGCGCGTTCACGTCCACCTCATAACCCACGCCGATCTCCTGGCCCATGTAGGCCTTGCGGACCAGCGAGTCGGTCATCTGGCTGGGCTGCAGCCAGCCCCGTGTGGCCGACTGGTGCGAGCCGGTGCGCACGTGGGCCATGTAGCCGGTATCCGAGATCGCCAGGCCGTCCGTTCGGGTCTTGTTCGCCTGCACCGTCTTGGGCGAGGCGATCCAGATGGCGTGCTTCATCATCGTGACGCCCCGCGGGTAGGCCGGGTTGAACCGCACCCGGACCTTGAGCCGGGCCACCTCGTAGTAGGGGTCAGACTCCTTCCAGCCGATGTAGGGCCGGTCGGCCGGGTTGGCGTCGACGTAGACGTAGTCGCCGTCGTTGATGCCGAGCTCGGCCGCGTCCTCCGGGTTGATGTGGATCTGCGCCTCGCCGGTGGAGGGCGTGCGCGGGTCGTTCCGGTAGGGGTCGCCGAAGTTGGAGTCCCAGATCACGTTCCAGTCGGTCATGGCCCAGGAGGAGTGCACCCGGTGGCGGCTCTTCGGCGTGAGGAAGTAGAACCGGTAGCCCTGCTCCCAGAGCGGGTTGCGGGTCTGCTTCGCCTCGGCCCAGCTCATCTTGACGTTGCGGATCGACCGCTCGTCCGCACTCACCGCGTCCAGCGGCACCTCGTTCACCGGCCGGATGGCCGGGTGCGTGCCGAGGATCAGGTTGGGCAGGTACGGCGTGGCCTCCACCGGCTCCCGGTGGACGATCAGGTTCTCGCCCAGGTTGATGAACTCGTCCTCGTCCTTGTACAGCTCGATTCGGCCGGTCTTCGTGTACCAGGGCTTGTGCTCGTGCACCTGCTCCCAGCCGAAGATGCGGGGATAGGTCCGGAACATCATCAGCCAGTCGCGGTCGGACTCGAGCAGTTCCTGGATGTCGTAGCCGCTGGTGGTGTACGAGCCGTCGGAGACCCGCTGCAGGTAGACCTCGGTGCGCCCCTCGTTGACGAACTTCCAGTAGTCCGAGTAGCGCTGGTCGCCGGTCAGCTCGGCCAGCTTGCCCGCCACGCCGGCCATGACCTCCACGTCCTGCTTCGACTCGTACAGCGGCTTCAGCCCGCCCTTCCACACGTTGAAGAAGGGGTTGGAGCAGGCCGACGTCATGTCGGGGTGAGTCATCTCCGCCCAGGACTGCACCGGGAAGACCACGTCGGCGTGCTCGCAGGAGCCGGTCCACTCCCAGTCCTGCACCACGAACATCTCGACGTTCTTGTTAACCACCTCGATCATGTGGTGCGCCCACTTGGCGTTGTTCAGGTGGTTGGAGTTGGCGATCCAGATCGCCTTGGTGGGCGTCGGCATGTGGGTCTTGCCGGTGTAGTTCTTGCCGTTCACGATCAGCGGCCGGTCGCCGTAGTTCCAGTAGGCGGGGTGCTCCGACTTGTAGTACTTCTTGACCTTGATCTCCTCGGGCCTGGCGTTCGGGTCCAGGTTGGGGTTGAAGGGGTCCTCCGCCATCCAGAGCGGCAGGCCGGGGTGGTTCTCGCCGCGGTAGTTGCCGGCCCAGTGGGTGGTGTTGGCGCCCGGCTTGCCCACGTTGCCGGTGAGCGAGACCAGCAGGAAGGCCGCCCGGCCGGTCAGGTCGCAGTGGAAGTAGTGGTTGACGCCCTCGCCGGTGGCGATGTGCGCAGGCTTGATCGTCCCCAGATCGTGCGCCAGCCGCTCGATCAGCTCCACGGGCACGCCGGTCACCTCCGAGACCATCTCGGGGGTGTACTCCGCCACGTGCTCCTTGTAGAGCTGGTAGATCGTCTTGCACTCCACCGTGGAGCCGTCGGCCAGCCTCACGGTGAAGGTGCCCTCGAGGGCTGGCGTGTAGGGCAGGTGCGCCCCCACGTGCTCCCGGTTGATCACCCGCGGCGCGCCGGCAGCTTCGTCCCAGATCACGAAGTCGCCCCACGACTCCCTGAGGGCCGGGTCGATTTTCTGTACCGTCACCGAGTAGCCGGTGAGCCGGCTTGTAGGGATACCAAGGTCCTTGTTGGTCAGCCGCTTCAGCGTGTCCATGCGGACCAGGAGCGGCATGTCGGTGTGCTGCCGCACGAAGTCGAAGTCGATCAGCCCGTCCCGGTAGAGGATGTGCGCCAGGCCCAGGAGGAGGGCGATGTCGGAGCCCGGCCGGACGGGCAGCCAGTAGTCGGACTTCTGCGAGGCCGGGCTGTACTCCGGCGAGATGTTGACCACCTTGCCGCCGCGCTCGATGATCTCGATCCACCAGTGGGCGTCGGCCATCTTGTTCTCCACCTGGTTCTTGCCCAGGAAGATCATGAGCTTGGTGTTGCGGAAGTCGTTCATGTCCACGTCGGAGCACTTCACGCCGGTGGACATCGGGTGGCCCGGGTTCAGGTCGCCGTGCCAGTCGTAGCTGGACCATTGGCGGGCGCCCTTCTGGCCGTCGTAGAGGGCCAGCATGTTGGCGAAGCGGGCCAGGGCGTTGATGCGGATGACGCCGTTGAGCGCCATGCCGTTGCGGAACTTCAGGGTCTGCGCCCCGGAGCCGCCCATGGCCTCGATCATCTCCTCCGGGTAGCCCTGTTCCCGGAGCCGCTGCACGCCCTCCTCGCCGGAGTACGTCGCCATGATGTGCAGCAGCGTCTTCGCCACCAGCGTGTTCGCCTCGTCCCAGGAGACCCGGACCCAGTCGTCCCAGCCGCGGCGGAAGTACTGCTCCTTCACCTCGGGCCGCGACTGGTCGGGCCAGCCGGCCTCCACCCAGGCCTTCCATCCCTTGCGGACCATCGGGTACTTGGTGCGGTAGGGGCCGTAGATGCGGCGCGGCAGGGTGTAGCCCTTGAGGCAGCCGCGCGGGTGCCAGGACTGCGACGACATGGTGCCGTAGAGGTCGGTGGCCGTGCCCTCGGTGTAGGGCGGCTCCACCCGCACCATCACCCCGTTGCGCACCACGCCCTTCACCCGGCAGTTGTGCGTACAGTTGGGCACACACAGGAACGTGAACTCGGAGTCATAACGGTACTGATCCCGGTAGAGCGACTCCCAGTCGCGCCCCGGATAGGCGGCCAGTGGGTTCTCCACCTTGAACGGCTTGAGCGTCACCAGGTCGGCCCGGGCCCAGCGATGGCGCCCGAGCAGCGTGACGCCGCCCACGGCGGCCGCGGTGGCGACCAGGAAGTCGCGGCGGGAGACCTTCCCCGCCGTCTCACGCTTCGGCATGCAGCTCCTCCCCTCCGTTGGCGATGCGCCGGATCAGGGCCGCGACCCAGGCCTCGCCCCGCGCGCGGTAGATGTGGTTGGGCGCCCTGTAGAACGGGTTCTTGAAAAGCGCCAGGACGGCGTCGGGCGAGAACCCCATGCGGAGGAACTCCCGGGCGAAGGTCTCGGCCATCGCGTCCAGGCCCTCCGCGGTTCCGCCCGGCGCCTCCCCGGCGCAGCCCTCTACTGCGGACCTCATCGTCACCCCTCCCCTTGGCGAGCGATGGTCTGTTTCAAGCGTAACGGAACGCGGCCGGTCTCCCCCAGGGACAGCCTCCCTCCGCTCCCGGGACAAATGTCCCGAACTTGCGGGAGCCTTTTGGCCGCGGAAGGGATCGCCGTTCGGGCGGGCGAATAGGTGCACCGCACGGCGACGCGATGGGGGGCGATCTCCATGACAACCGTCTTGCTGGTCGACGACCACAGCGTGGTGCGCATGGGCCTGAAGGCGCTGCTCTCCCGCGCCGCTGGCTTTCAGGTGGCCGGCGAGGCGGCCACCGGCCGGGAGGCGCTCGAGAAGGCCGCGGCGCTCAGGCCGGACGTGGTCCTCATGGACGTGCGCCTGCCGGACACCAGCGGCATCGAGACCTGCCGGATGATCCGCGAGCAGCTGCCCGACACGAAGGTGCTGATGCTGACCTCCTACGACGACGACGAGGCCGCCGTTGCCGCGGTGGTCGCGGGGGCGGCCGGGTACATCCTGAAGCACGTCGAGGCCGACGAGCTGCTGCGCGCCATCCGCCTGGTGGCGCAGGGCACCTGCCTCCTCGACCCGCAGGTGACCCGCGGCGTGATGGAGCACCTGCGCGCCGGCGCCCGTACGGGCCCGCGCCTCGACCAGCTGAGCGAGCGGGAGCAGGAGATCCTGCAGCTCATCGGCGAGGGGCTGACAAACCGGGAGATCGCCGCCCGGCTCTACCTGGCCGAGAAAACGGTGCGCAACTATGTGAGCTCGCTCTTGCAGAAGCTGAACCTCTCCAACCGAACCCAGGCCGCCGCCCTGGTCAGCCGCAACCGGCTGCTGGGCGGGAGGATGTAATGAAAAAGACCTCGCTCCATTTCACGGAGTGAGGTCTTTTCACGTCTGCTGGTGCCCGAGGCGGGACTCGAACCCGCACGGCCGCACGGCCGCAAGATTTTAAGTCTCGTGCGTCTGCCATTCCGCCACTCGGGCCTGCTCGCGTTTACCCATCTTAACACGCGCGCTCCGACCAATCAACCGACCATTGGTCGGTCCTGGACGTACCGAAGGGCGCCCTTGCGGGCGCCCCGATCTCACCGCGTCGGTGCCGTCTGGTAAACCTGTTCGTCGGGCCAGATGAAGCCCAGTTGCTTGGCCTTGAGCTCCATCGACTCGTGGCTGGTGACGCGCTCCAGCGTCTCGGAGAGCCGTCGGTTTTTCTCCTGCACCGTCCTCAGCTCCGCCTCGACCTGCGCCTGTACCTGGAGCGCCCGGTTCAGCTCCTGCTCCGCCTCGTAGAGCTCCATCACCGCAAACGAGAGCACGCCGACCACCGCGGCGACAAGCGCGCCCGACAGCCAGTGGCGGCGCAGGGGATTTCCCTTTGCGCGGCGCACCGGCGTGGGCGCGGCCGTTACCGTCGACGCGTCTCGCCTGCGGGGAGCTCTCATTCTTCTTCCTCCCTGTCGGCGCTGTCAAACAGCCCGAGGGTGTCGCCGGGAAGGACGATGACAACCTGGTAGCCCTTGCTCTTTGCACGGTTGTACAGGGTCGCGACGGTGCCAGCCGCGAGCGAGAGCCGCTTGGCCACCTGCTCGTTGCTCCAGCCCATCTCCTTGAGAACGACGACCTGCCGTTCCCGGAAACTCAGCCGCTCGGCACCGCGAATCTCGATGTTCACTGCCCCGTCCGCCCCTGGCTAGTTGTACACAACCTGTGGATAGGCTGTGTACAAGCTGAGTACAAACCGTGTACAAGCTGTGTACGTTCTTTATACCTTCTTCCACGGGCGGGAAACTCCTCCTTGCGAGGGTCGCAAATCTTAGGATTTGGTTACGAATCGCGCGGCGGCTTTCGCCCCTGCAGCCACCGGCGCAGCGCGCGCCGCCAGCGGCGCTTCGTGAGCAGGTACTGGAGCCGCATCCAGCGGTACGGCCCGCGGAGCCGCCGGCCCAGCCAGGCTGTGACCTGCACGGCTACCCTGTACGCGAATCGCAGAATGGCGACGGCGGGATGCCAGACCAGCCGCAGGAACAGCGTCCAGAGCAGCTCCAGCAGCCAGGCGAGCAGCCTGAGCAGCCCATCGAACAGCCACAGGACGATCGGGCTCGCCAGCCACAGGTGCAGGCCCAGGCCGGTCAGCAGCCCGACGAGCACGTAGAACCGGTACTCGCCCCAGTTTCCCAGGAAGAGGCCGGCGCCCAGCATGGCGGTCGCGGCGCCCCAGAAGCAGAGGTCGCCCAGCGCAGCCAGAACGGGACCCGGCTGGACGAAACGCCTGACCGCCCGCAGCAGGTCGAACAGGAGGCCAAGCCCGACGCCGCTGAGGATCGTCATGAACAGCGCGTAGAACTGGAGCTCCATCCGCAGCACCGGACCAACCCCCCGCCCCTGTCTGCCGAATCGCGCCGGCTACCGCAGCAGCCGCTCCAGGAACGACCGGCTGCGCGGCTGACGCGCGCCGCGCTGGCGCGGGGTGGCATACTGCAGCGCGTTGATGTATCCCTCCACCGCGAACTGCCCCTTCTCCAGGTCGAGCTGCTTGATCTGCAGCTCCTCGCCCCGGATGCTCAGGAGCCCCATCTCGGTCTCCAGGTTGACCTCCTCGTCATCGAAGCTGTCCACGCCCACCACGCCGGTGATGTGCACCCGTTCCCGGTTGGCGATGGTGAGCGAGTGGCTGTGGCCGCCCGCCTCGTTCTCGTCGAAGGCGGGCCCCCGACCCTCCACCCGGTACGTTGTCCGCTCCTCCACCCTGACCGACCTCCTCTGCATCCCCTCCTGCCGGGGACCTGTCCCATCTCTATGCAGGCCCCGGTATTCTTATGTAGCAAATGGCAGCGGACCGCCTCCGCGGCGGTCCGCACGGTTATTCCGGATCGTCCTCCAGGTGGGGGAGCGTGCTGTCTGCCTTGAACTCCTCCGCCAGCACCTCGTACAGCTCCCGGGCCTCGGCGGCCCGTACGTGCTCCCGCACCTCCAGCACCCGGAAGGTCAGCTGCCTGCGGCCGAAGTCAATGAACACCGTATCCCCCGGCTTCACCTCGGTGCCGGCCTTGGCGAGCCGGCCGTTCACCTGAACCCGGCCTGCGTCGCAGACCTCCTTCGCCAGCGTGCGGCGCTTGATGACGCGAGAGACCTTCAGGAACTTGTCGATACGCACATGAACCGCTCCTCAAACGGAGACCGGACCCCACTGCGGGGCCCGGTCCTGATCTTCAGCGTTTAGACGCTCTCCTTCAGTTCCTTCCCGGGGCGGAAGGCCGGAACCTTGCCGGCAGGAATCTTGATCGGCGCACCGGTCTGCGGGTTGCGGCCCGAACGGGCAGCGCGGTTGCGAACTTCGAACGTGCCGAAGCCCACAAGCGAGACCTTGTCGCCCTTGTGCAGGGCCTCCTTGATCGACTCGACGACGGCGTTCAGGGCCTTCTCGGCGTCCTTCTTGGTCAGGCCCGCCTTCTCAGCGACACTAGCGACCAGATCCTGCTTGTTCAAGAATCGGTCTCCCCTTTCGAGGTAAGATTGGGTACGATTCCCGCTGAGCCGTATTCGGCGTGGGTTTGCAGAACTCCTTCCATTTCCTTTACGAGTGGTGTTATTTTCCCCTGTATTTTTCCCCGAATTCAGCCCGTTTAGCCTCATCCCAAAGCAAATCCATCTCCGAAAGGCCGACGTCCGTTACGCGCAGCCCTCGTTCGGCCAGCTTCTCTTCCACATACCGGAAGCGCCGTATGAACCTGGCGTTGGTCCGCGTCAGCGCGATCTCCGGATCCACCTTCAGCTTGCGGGCCAGGTTGACCACCGCGAACAGGAGGTCGCCCACCTCGCCCTCCTGATCGGCGGGCTCCGCCGACAGCACCTCGTCCAGTTCCTCCCGCACCTTGTCCGCGGGTCCCGCGGCGTCGGGCCAGTCGAAACCCACCCTGGCCGCCCGCTTCTGCAGCTCCAGGGCACGGGAGAGCGCCGGGAGCCCCCCGGAGACCCCGCTCAGGACCGAGGGCGGCGCCTGGTCCCCCCGCTCGGACCGCTTGATCGCCTCCCAGGTGCGGGTCACGTCGGCGGCGGTCTCCGCCACCGCCTCGCCGAAGACGTGGGGATGGCGCCGGATCAGCTTCTCCGTGATGCCGCTGACCACGTCGCTCATGTCAAACCGGCCGGCCTCCCGGGCGATCTGCGCGTGGAAGACCACCTGAAGCAGCACGTCGCCCAGCTCCTCGCACAGGTGGCGGGGGTCGCCCTGGTCGATGGCCTCCACCACCTCATAGGCCTCCTCCAGCATGTACCGCCTGAGGCTCTCGTGGGTCTGCTCCCGGTCCCACGGGCAGCCGTCGGCGGACCGCAGCCGGGCCATCACCTCCACCAGGGGATCCAGCGGCCAGCGCTTCCGCTCCGAGCGCTCAACCGGCCGCAGATACAGGGTTAGTGCGTAGTTTGCCCATTCGTGCGCCGCCAAACCGTCCAGCCGGACCTCGGCGACAGCGCCGTCACGGTACAGCCCAACCGGATGCGCCGGGGGGTAGTGGGCCAGCAGCAGCGCCTGCAGCCGTGCCGCAGTCCCGGGTGCAACACCGCAGACGAGGAGCGGCGCCCCGCCCGGCGGCGGCGCCTCCGCCAGCCTGGCCGCCGGGCGCACCTCCAGACCCTCGGAGAGGTCGATCTGAAACGCTCGCAGCAGATCATCGATCACGGTTGAGCCACCTCACTTGTCGCGCAGTAGCCGCAGCCGCCTGAGCAGGCGGATGGACGAGGGCGGTAGGCCGGGCACCAGCTCCAGGTCGACCTGCCGGACGCCGCCCAGGATCAGGATCGCGACGCCGTAGACGAGCGCGCCGAAGCCGATGGTCACCAGGCCCGAGAGGCGAGTCCACGGAATCGCCGTGCGGATCAGCGGGCTGGCCAGCGCCAGCGCGGCAGCCATCGCCAGCGATGCCGCCAGCGGCCGGAGGATGTTCTGCCGCACCCCCAGCCCAAGTCCGAACTTGCGGCGCAGGGCCGCCAGGTTGAGCCCCGCCGCGAGCAGGAAGCCCGCGGTGGTGGCCCAGGCGGCCCCGTTGGCACCCAGCGCCGGGATGCCTGTCCACCAGTAGGTCAGCACGAACTTGACTGCGACGCCAGCCAGCTGGTTCCACACCGACAGCCAGATCAGGCCCAGCCCCTGTAGGATGCCCGAAGAGGTCTGCTGGATCATGAGGAAGATCGTCGACCAGCCCAGCGGCGCCATGACGAAGTACCCCGGCCCCCGGAAGAGCACGCCGTAAGCCTCCCGGGCGGCGACCACCAGCCCCGCGGTGGCGGGCAGGCCGATCAGCCAGGTGAGCCGCATCGCCGCCGCCGCCCTATGGCGGGCCTGCTCCGTGCGGCCGAGGGCCAGCGACTCGGTGACCGCGGGCACCAGCGAGACGTAGAGCGCCTGGGCAAAGATCAGCGGAAGGTCCCGCAGCTGCGAGGCGTTGGTGATGTAGCTGAGGGCCCGCTTCGCCTCCGCGGGATCCACCCCGATGGAGATCAGCCGGTTGGTGATCAGGGACGTGTCGGCGAGCTGGATCAGGGGCAGCACCGCCCCGAGGAACGAGAGCGGCAGCGCGATGGCGAGGATCTGCCGCATCAGCCGCCAGGTGTCCGTCTCCTCCCACGACTCGATCCCCGGGGCGACCGTCGTCCAGTCGGCCATGGGGCGCTCCCGCAGGTAGATGTAGGCAGCGTAGAGCACCCCGAGGAGGACGCCGACGGTGTTACCGGCGTTGAAGGCCGCGGCGCCCAGGTTCAGGGCGACGGGCGTCAGCAGGAAGACGCCGAGGAGGCCGACCACGACCCGCCCGGCCTGCTCGATCACCATGGTGACGGCGGCGGGCCGCATGCGCTGCATCCCCTGGTAGAGGCCGCGCAGCGCGACCTCCAGCGTCACCAGGAGGATCGCCGGTGCAAGGGCCAGGAAGCCCGGGGTCGCCTCGGGGAACCCCTGCACGCGGGCCATCCACGGCGCCGCGAGGGCGAACAGGAGGCTGAAGGCGATCCCGCTGATGGCGAGGATGGTGGTGGAGAGCCGCACCACCCGCCGCGCGCCCCTCAGGTCTCCCACCGCCAGCCGCTCCGACACCAGGCGGGAGATCGCGACGTTCAGGCCGGTCGAGGAGACGGCCAGGATCAGCATGTACGGTGCGTTGGGCGGCGTCACGATCGCCAGCCCGTCCTCGCCCAGGGCCAGCTGGGCGACGGGGCGGTAGAATACGCCTAGTACGCGGGATATCAGGGAGCCCGCCGTGAGGAGCAGGGCCCCCCGCATGAATCCCTCTGCTCTGGACTGCTGCAATGACTTACCCCCCAGTGTCCCCGCACGGCGGGGACCCGACCGACGAGCATGGCTGTCGACGTTACGGCTACCGCAGAAGCCGCGCGCGCCCCAGGATCCCGGCCAGCCGCGGCCCGATGCGCGGGATCGCGGCCACGTCCTCCCGGTGGACACCTCGCAGCAGGAGGAGGACGAGGCCGTACAGCGCGGCCCCTGCACCGATCTCGCCCAGCAGGGCGAGGTTCCCCTCCGGCAGGTGCGGGAGCAGGGCCCGCAGGGCGCAGGCCATCACCAGGGCGCCGGCCAGCGGCTTCCAGAGCATACCACGGGTCTGCAGCGTCCGGCCGAGCAGCCGCTCCACGTCCACCATGTTCAGCAGCGCGGCCACCCCGAACCCGATGGCGGTGGCCCATGCGGCCCCTGCGATGCCGTAGGGGCCCGTCCACCGGGCGGTCAGCACAATTTTGACCGCCGCGCCCAGAACGAAGTTTCGCACCGGCAGCCCGATGCGCCCCATCCCCTGGAGCACCCCGGAGGTGGTCTGCTGCAGCATGATCGGGAAGACGGCCCAGGCCATGGCCTCCATGGCCGGCCCGCCGTTGGGGTCGCCGTAGATGAACCGGTAGACCCCCGTGGCCAGCGCCCAGAGGCCCGCCTGTGCGGGAATGCCCAGGAGGAAGGTCATCCGGTAGGCCTGCCGCGCCTTCCGCAGCGCCGCCTTGCGGCTCCCGGCGGCCATCTCCGTGGTGATGGCCGGGAGGATCGCGGTGTAGACGGCCAGCGACAGGATGGCCGGCAGGTTCGCCACGTAGTGCGCGTTGGCGAGCAGGCCATACTGCTCCTGCGCGTCGAGGCTGGCGACGCCGGCGGCCGCCAGCGCCCGCAGGACGAAAAACGTGTCTGCCATCATCATCAGGGGCGCCACGGCGCCGATGACCGCGATCGGGCCGGCCACGGCGAAGATGCGGGCGTAGAGCCGCGCTGCTCCCGGCTGCAGCCGGTCCTCCCCGGCCTCCCGGCCGGCAGCCGCCGCCTGCTCCGCGTGCCAGATGGAGCGCCGGTTCCGCAGGTAGAGGAAGAGCATATAGGCCAGCGCCGCGGCCGCACCCGCCACGTCCCCCAGGTTGAACCCCGCGGCCCCCATGGGCAGCGAGACCCGCACCAGGATCCAGGTGAACGCCAGGCCGCAGGCGACCCGCACCACCTGCTCGATGACGTACGACAGGCCGCTGGGCGCCATCTGCTGGAACCCCTGGTACAGGCCGCGGTACGCGGCCAGCATCGACGTCAGCAAGAGGGCGGGCGCCATCGCGCGGAAGCCCGGCGCAGACTCGGCCGCGTCGGGCGCAATCGCCCGGGCGATCCAGGGCGCGCCGAAGAAGAAGGCCAGCGCTCCGGCGAGCCCCAGGCCCGTCATCAGGGCCAGCGAGGCGCGGAAGACGCTGCGTGCGCCCCGCGGGTCGCCCACGGCCATCCGCTCGGCCACGAGCCTGGCGATGCCGACGTTGAGGCCCACCGAGGTGAACGAGAGGATGATCATGTAGGTGGTGAACGGCACGTTGGCCAGGGCGAGCCCCACCGCGCCGCCCCGCCCGTCGAAGGGCGCGAAGATCCGGGCGACCAGCGGCTTGTAGATGAGTCCCAGCAGCCGGGCAACCAGCGTGGAAAGCGTGAGGATCAGCGCGCCCCGGAGAAAGGATTCGCCCCTGCCTGCGTGCATGCTGACCCTCCTCCGGTCCCACCGGCGTGTGCGAACTGCCTAATCTTCCTCATGTTATCCCACGGCTCCGCCGGCGTAAAGACCAGGTGCCCCCGCATGCAAAACCGTTCAGGAGCGGGGTCTGCTCCTGAACGGTGGTGGACTCTCCTGCTATTGCTCCATCTGTTTAGCGAGAAACCCGGCAGCGGTCTCCGCCAGCTTGATCTCGGTCTCGGTCATCACGGCATCAGGCTCCCGTGAACAGATGATCACGGCCCCGATGGGGTCACCTCCAGCCACGATGGGGGCGACTACGTACACGGGGAAGCGGTTCTCCTCCTCGTCGTCGCCGATGATGGAGCCGCGCAGCTTGCCTTCACCCGCCCTGGTCACCGTGATCGAGCGGCGGTCTTCCATTGCCCGCTCCACCAGCGAACCGATGGGCTTGTTGAGGAATTCCTTCTTGGGAGCTCCGGCTACGGCAATCACAGTGTCCCGGTCGGCGATCAGTGCAGTATGCCCGACGGCCTCGTAGAGAGAGTCGGCGTACTCCTTGGCGAACTCCCCCAGTTCCCCGATCGGCGAGTACTTTTTGAGGATCACTTCGCCGTCCCGGTCGACGAAGATCTCCAGGGGATCGCCCTCCCGGATCCGAAGGGTTCTACGGATCTCTTTGGGGATGACAACCCGGCCCAGGTCGTCAATGCGTCTGACTATGCCTGTGGCCTTCAAGTACAACCCTCCTCTGTAGGCAGCGACTTCGGCTCGACTGCCGATAGTATACGGCAGCCCGAACCGCCCCTATTCACTTTTTGGCAGCCCCCCCACCGGGGCGTTTCCGGTGACATTCTATGCAGAAGCTGGCAGGGCAGGCGCACTTCTACCTGACAGAGGCCAGGGTCAGCTCACGCAGCTGCTCCATGAGCAGCAACAGGGTGCGCAGCAGCGAGCGGGGCTCGAGCCCGCGCACGTTGACGACAAAGCTGGAGGGCTTCAGGCCGCGCGGGATCTCCACGCGCCCCCGGAACTCGGCCTTCCGGCCCAGCCCCGCCAGCCGGTCGAACGGGAAGCGGGCCGCCTCCGCGGGCTGGAACTTCACGGTCACGCGGTCGCGCATCTGCGTGATCGCGGTGATGCCCAGGCGCGCGCAGTGCACCTTCAGCCGGGCGATGTCCAGCAGGTTCTTCACGGGGTCGGGGAGCGAGCCGAACCGGTCGACGAGCTCGTCGGCCACGTCCTCGGCGTCGGCCATAGAGCGGATGGCGGTGATCCGCTTGTAGGCGTCGATCTTCTGCCGGGCGTCGGGGATGTACTGGTCGGAGATGAAGGCGTCGACCTGCAGCTCGATGTTGGCCTGCACCTCCACCGGCGGCGCCGGCTCGCCCTTGAGCTCGCGGACCGCCTCCTCCAGGAGCTGCGTGTACAGCTCGAAGCCGACCGTGACGATGAACCCGTGCTGCTCGGGGCCCAGGATGTTGCCCGCGCCGCGGATCTCCAGGTCGCGCATGGCGATCTTGAACCCCGAGCCCAGCTCCGTGAAGTCCTTGATCGCCCGCAGCCGCTTCTCCGAGGCCTCGGTGAGCACCTTGTCCCGCTTGTAGAGGAAGTAGGCGTACGCCAGCCGGTTGGAGCGCCCCACCCGACCTCGCAGCTGGTAGAGCTGGCTCAGCCCCATGTGGTCGGCGTCATCCACGATGATCGTGTTCACCTGCGGCATGTCGATGCCGTTCTCGATGATCGTGGTGGCCACCAGCACATCGTACTCGCCCTCCATGAAGTCCAGGAGGATCTGCTCCAGCCGGTCCTCGGGCATCTGTCCGTGCGCCACGGCGATGCGCGCCTCGGGCACCAGCTGGTGCAGCCGGCCGGCCACCTTGTCCAGCGTCTGGATGCGGTTGTGCACGAAGAAGACCTGCCCGCCCCGCGCCAGCTCCCGCCCGATGGCGTCCTGCACCAGGGCGTCGTCGTACTCGGCCACGAAAGTCTCCACCGGGTACCGGTCCTCCGGCGGCGTGGTAATCACCGACATGTCCCGCATGCCCACCATCGCCATGTGCAGCGTGCGGGGGATGGGCGTCGCCGAGAGCGTGAGCACGTCCACGTTGGCCTTGAGCTGCTTGATCTTCTCCTTGTGCGCCACGCCGAACCGCTGCTCCTCGTCCACGATGAGCAGCCCCAGGTCCTTGAACTTCACGTCGTCCGACAGCAGCCGGTGCGTGCCGATCACCAGATCGATCCGCCCGTCCGCCAGGCCCTTGATGATCTCCGCCTGCTCCTTGGGGCTCTTGAAGCGGTTGAGCACGGCCAGGTTGAGCGGGAAGCCCTCCATGCGGCTCTTGCAGGTGGCGTAGTGCTGCTGGGCCAGGATCGTCGTGGGCACGAGGATGGCCACCTGCTTCCCGGCGGACGCGGCCTTAAAGGCCGCCCGCAGGGCGACCTCGGTCTTGCCGTAGCCCACGTCGCCCAGGAGCAGCCGGTCCATCGGCCGGGGGCTCTCCATGTCCGCTTTGATCTCGGCGATGGCCGTGAGCTGATCCGGCGTCTCCTCATACGGGAAGGCATCCTCAAACTCCCGCTGCCAGACGCTGTCCGGGGGGAACGCCGTGCCGGGCTGGCTCTGCCGGATGGCCGCCAGCCTGAGCAGCTCGGCCGCCATCTCCCGGATCGACTCCTTGATGCGGCTCTTGACCCTCGCCCACTCGCCGCCGCCCAGCCGGTTGAGCCTGGGCTCGTGCCCCTCGGCGCCGATGTATTTCTGGATCTGGTCGACCTGCTCGGTGGGGATCTTGAGCCGGTCCGTGCCCTCGTACTGGATGACCAGGTAGTCGCGGGTGGTGCCGAGGATGGTCTCGGAGCGCACCCCCAGGTACTTGCCGATGCCGTGGGTGGCGTGCACCACGTAGTCGCCCACCTGCAGGTCGTGGTAGCTGGCGATGCGCGCCGCCTGCCGCCCGCCGGCGGCCCCGGCCTGTCCGGCCCCGTGCACCACGCCGGCGCGGCGCCGCCGGCGCTGGCGCCCGTGAATCTCCGCGTCCGTCACGACCACCAGGCGCTGGCCCGGCCACTGGAAGCCTCCCTCCAGCGACCCGATGCCCACCCAGACGGCGCCCGGCATCGGCACGGCCACCTCGGCCCCCTGGGCTCCGGCGCCGCTCTCGACCTCTGCCTCCACCATCAGCTCGCGGAGCCGCTGCTGCCGCTCCGGCGTGCTCGCCAGCACCGTCACCCGGTAGCCCTGCTTCTTCCAGCGCTTCAGCTCCTCGGCGAAAAGCGGCCACTGGCCGTGGAACTCCTGCATGGCCGTCGCAGTAAAGCCCACCTCGTTTGCCGGCCGGATGCCCGGTATACCCCGCCCGAGGGCGCTGAAGTAGATGGCGCTGCCCTGGCGGCACCGCTGGAACAGCGCGTGGTAGTTGAGGTAGAGGCCCAGCTGGCCCGGCAGCAGGCCGCCCCGCTCCAGCATCGCCGCCTGCCTGTCCGCGTCGCGCGCCTCCAGGTCCGCGCTGGCGTCCCGGATGCGGGCCGGCTCGTCGACGAAGATCAGCGGCGGCTCGGGGAAGTAGTCGATCAGGGTCTCCATCTGGTCGTAGAAGAACCTGGCGTACTGCTCGAGCCCGGAGAAGTAGATCTGCTGCTCCAGCTTGGCCAGGTGCCCCTCCACGCGCTCCTCCAGCTTCTGCGCGGCGTCCACCGTGTCCAGCAACGCCCGCTGCGCGGCAGTGCGCCGCCGCTTCGCCCCGCCCTTTGCGGCGCCCTCCCCGGCCCGGTCGCCCTCCGCCGCCTCGACCGCTCCGGGCGCGGGCTGCGCCTCGCGCTCCCGGATCCGCCGGAGGCGGGCCACTGTCTGCGCCAGGTCGCGGCGGATCCGCTCGACGGCCTCGTCGATTCCCGCCTCAGGCAGGATGAACTCCCTGGCGGGCCCCACCGCGACCGAATCCAGCCGCTCCACCGTCCGCTGCGTGGCCGGGTCAAAGCGGCGGATCTCGTCGATCTCGTCGCCCCAGAACGCGACGCGCAGGGGGTAATCGGCCGAGAGCGGGAAGAGGTCCAGGATCTCACCGCGCACGGCCACGTGCCCCTTGGACTCCACCATGTCGACCCGCTCGTACCCCTGCCGCACCAGCCGCGCCAGCAGGTCGTCGCGCTCGATGCGCATCCCCGGGGAAAGGGTGAGGAGCGCGCGCTGGAAGACGCCGTGGGGCGTGAGGCTACGGTAGAGCGCGGCGGCAGGCGCCACGACGATCAGGTCCTCGCCGCGCGCCAGCCGCTCCAGCACCGCCAGCCGCTGACCGACCACCTCCGGAGAGTGGGCCACCACCTCGAAGGGCATGTACTCGATGGGCGGGAAAAGGGCCACCTCCCGCCCGGGAAGCCACGTGAGCAGGTCCTCGCGGAAGCGCTCGGCCTGCTGGATCGTCGCCGTGATCACCAGCACGGGCCTGCCGGTCCTCTCCCGCAGGGCCGCTGCGAGGGCGCTCTTCAGCGAGCCGGCCACACCGTAGACCATCTGCTCTGCGAATCCGCGCCTCACGCCGTCGTAGAGCGAACTGAACTCCGGTGAAGCCTGGAGGAGCCGAAGCAAGGTCTCACTTGGCATGAAGGAACCTCCCCGAGAAGCGCCGCCCGGTCCCGGCGGCTGTGGTGGGGGTGTGTACCCCCCCGAGGAGCAAACGCCGCGAAGGGCTCTAGCCCCAGGGGGAGGGGCTACAGCCCGAGTCGCCACGCGCAAGTCTGGCCGTCGGCGCATCAAGCTATGCGACTACCGGACCTGCGCACCGCGCACTGGTTCGGTCACGGCGCCGGCCAGGGCGGGCCGCGCCAGCCACGCCCGTGCGGCCAGCCAACCGGCCACGGCGGCCGACCCGAACCGGATCGCCAGCAGCAGGAGCCCGTCGGCGCCGACCGCGGAGAAGAGGATCGTCTCCTCCACCACGGCGTGGCAGATGCCGAGGAAGACGCACAGCACCGTCAGCTCGTTCCGGCTCAGCTGCCCTTCCCGGCCCGTCTGTATGAGGATGCCGGCGCCGTAGGTCAGCCCGATGCCCAGCCCGGCCGCCATCGGCAGGCTGGCGTCGGCGGGGAGCCGCAGGGGCCGCAGCACCGGGGCCATGTACCGCGCGGCGCGCGCCAGCACGCCGGAGTCCTTCAGCAACTGGATGGCGATGAAGAGGAGAACCAGCCACCAGAGCTGGGCGACTTCCAGCACGCCGGCGACGAACCCGTCCCAGATCCACGTCAACCAGGCCATGGGCACCCTCCTAGGGCAACAGCCAGTTGAGTAGGAGCGCGACGACCACCATGGCCGCGGTCCGGGCCGCCAGCACCCAGCCGGCGCGCGCCCCCGCCTTGGCCACCAGCGCCGTCTCCGAGATGGCGGCGTGGTTGATCATCATCATGGCGGCCACGATCGTCGTCTCCTTGGCGGAGAGGCCCAGGGCCACCACGACGCCCAGCCCGGCGTAGATCGAGGCCACGTTGGCCGAGACCAGCGCCAGCGCCGCCTCGCCGGGCAGGCCGAAGATCCCCATCAAGGGTCCCAGCCAGTCCGACAGGCGGGTGAGCCAGCCGCTCTGCTCCAGCACGTTGATGGCGACCATGGCCGGCACGATCACCTTACCGAGCTCCCACAGAACGCGGAGGCCGGCGCCCGTACCGCGCTTCACCGACGCCGCCAGATCCACCCGAGATCCCTCGCTCCCTACGCATTGTAGCGGTTCATCGCCATGAGGATGCCATCGGTCAGGAAGCACTCCACCGCCTCTACCGCCCGAGGCAGGACCCCTGCGACCGCAGCCGCGTCCTCCGGCCCGAAGGGCGCAAGCACCCAGTCGACCACCTGCCAGCCCGGCGCCGGACGGCCGATGCCGATCCGGAGCCGCGGAAACTCGGCGGTGCCCAACTCGGCGATGATCGACTTAACGCCGTTGTGCCCACCGGCGCT
This sequence comes from Symbiobacterium terraclitae, assembly GCF_017874315.1. Lineage (NCBI taxonomy): Bacteria > Bacillati > Bacillota > Clostridia > Eubacteriales > Symbiobacteriaceae > Symbiobacterium > Symbiobacterium terraclitae. The sequence goes on from NZ_JAGGLG010000038.1 coordinate 23,627, forward strand.
CCCCTTGGTGCGCAGCCGCAGGCGGCCCACCTCCAGGTCCAGGTCGTCGTAGAGCACCAGGATATCGGCAGGCGCGATGCGGAAGAACCGGGCGGCTTCGGCCACCGACCGTCCGCTCAGGTTCATGTAGGTCAGGGGTTTGAGCAGCAGCACCTTCTCCGCGTCGGGGCCCCAGCGCATCTCGCCGTAGATGCCCTGAAACCCGCTGCGGTCGATGCTCACACCGTGCTTGCGGGCAAAGGCGTCGAGCAGCATCCAGCCCACATTATGCCGGGTGGCAGCATAGCGGGCACCCGGGTTGCCGAGGCCGGCGATCAGTTTGGGCATTCTTCCCAATCTCCCTGTGTGCGCTTCAACACGCTTTACTTTACCACAGTTACCCAGCCCGCGGAAACGCCGAACCATGAGGAAACGGCACCCCGGCGGTCGGCCGGGATGCCGCAGGACGGCGCTGAATCAGAGCCGGGGCTCCTCCTCGAAGATCTTCGATACCGACAGGTCCTCGTGGATCCGGATGATGGCCTTGGCCAGCAGCGGCGCCACGGAGACAATCCGGATCTTGTCCTTCAGCCGCTCCTGATCGACCGGGATCGTGTCGGTGACGACGATCTCCTTGAAGGGGCTGGCCGACAGGCGCTCGTAGGCCGGGCCGCTGAAGACGGCGTGCGTGCACGCGGCGTAGACCTCGGTGGCCCCCCGGGCCAGCAGGGCCTCGGCCCCCTTGACGATCGTGCCGCCGGTGTCGATGAGGTCGTCCACCATGATGGCGGCCTTGCCCTCCACGTTGCCGATGATGTTCATCACCTCGGCCACGTTGGGCTCGGGGCGGCGCTTGTCGATGATGGCCAGCCCGACGCCCAGCCGCTCGGCCAGGTCGCGGGCGCGCGGCACGCCGCCGGTGTCGGGCGACACGACCACCGCGTTCTGCAGGCCCTTCTTGCGGAAGTAGTCGGCGATGAGCGGGCCCGCCTGCAGGTGGTCCACCGGCGTGTCGAAGAAGCCCTGGATCTGGGCTGCGTGCAGGTCGATGGTGAGCAGGCGGCGGAAGCCCGCCTGCGTGATGAGGTTGGCCACGAGCTTCGCGGTGATGGGCTCGCGCCCCCTGGCCTTGCGGTCCTGCCGCGCGTAGGGGAAGTGGGGCACCACCGCGGTGATCCGGCGGGCGCTGGCCCGCCGGAGGGCGTCGCCGATGACCAGGAGTTCCATCAGGTTCTCGTTGACCGGGTGGACGCCGGACTGGAGCACGAAGCAGTCTGTACCCCGGACCGACTCGTTGATGTCCACGCGAATCTCGCCGTTGGAGAACCGACCCACGTTCATGTTCCCCAGGCTGATCCCCATGTGCTCCACGATCGCCTTGGCCAGTGGGAGGTTTGCGTTTCCCGAGAAGATCTTCAGCTTTCGATCCGGGTACGGTACCACTGCTAGACGCCCTCCCTTTTTTCCTTCCGCGCGCGCCAGGCAGCTTTCAGTTTGGCCACGCGGCCCTCCTTCACGACCACCGGTGCCCGTTCCACGACGAGTGCATCGGCCGGGATCTCTACCCGGGGTCCAACCGTGGAGCCCGCCGCCACAAGTGCGCCGTCACCCACGGAAATGGGGGCGATCAGGTTGACGTTGGTGCCGATGAAGGCACCCTCGCCGATCTCGGTCCGGAACTTCTCGACGCCGTTGTAGTTGGCGGTGATGGTTCCGGCGCCGATGTTGGCCCGGGCGCCGATCGTCGCGTCCCCCAGGTAGGAATGGTGGTGGCACTTCACGCCGCGGCCGACCTTCGCCTTCTTGAGCTCGGCGTAGTTGCCGACCTCCACCTCACCCTCCAGCTCGCAGCCCGGGCGCAGGTGGGCCATCGGCCCGATCCGGCAGCCCGGACCGACGTATGACTCCTCCACCACCGACTGCTGCACCACGCACCCGTCGTCCACCGTGGAGGCGACGATGGTGGACATGGGACCGATCGTGCAGTTGCGCCCGATGCGCGTCCTGCCTTGGAGGAACGTAAACGGCCAGATGACGGTGTCGCGCCCGATCTCGACCTCGGCATCGATGTACGTGGCGTCGGGGTTGATGATGGTGACGCCCGCACGCATATGTCGCTCGTTGATCATGCGGCGCAGCTGAGCCTCAGCCCGGGCCCACTCGACCCGGTCGTTGGGCGCCAGCGCCTCGGCCTCCGTCGCAGCCAGCAGCGCCTGGACCTTCTCGCCCTCGCGCAGGAGGATCTCCCAGGCCTGCGGGAGGTAGTATTCACGCTGGGCGTTGTTGCGGTCGAGCCGGCCCAGCAGGGAGGTGAAGCCCTGCCGGCGGAAGATCACGATGCCCGGCCAGATCTCCCGGATCTGGCGCTGCTCCGGCGTCGCGTCTTTGTACTCGACGCTCCCCAGGAACGCGCCGGTCGCCGGGTCGCGCAGGATCCGGCCCAGCATCCCCGGATTGGAGACCTCGGCCGTGAGCAGCGTGGCCGCGGCCCCGGCATCAACGTGAGCGCGAATCAGCCGCTGAATCAACTCCGGCCCGATGAAGGGGTTGTCTCCGTACATGATGAGCACGTGACCACCCTCGGCCTCGTCGATCAGCGGCGCAGCCTGCTGCACTGCATGTCCCGTGCCCAGTTGCTCAGCCTGCACGGCGTAGCGCACGCTGTCACCCAGGTACGCGCGAATCCGCTCCTGCTGGTAGCCCACCACGAGGATGATATCATCCAGCCCGGCCCGGCGCACGTTGTCCACGATGTGGCCGATCATGGGCTTGCCGGCGATGGGATGCATCACCTTCACCAGATCAGATTTCATGCGCGTTCCGTTACCTGCGGCTAGCAGTACGGCGGTGACGTCCGACATGGGACTCCTCCCCCCGTCTTGGTCCGCAGCCATTATACCACAGCACAGGACCGATACAAGGGTAAAAGACCCGGCACAGAGAGTGCGCCGGGTCTTACCATCCTGACGTGTGCGTACGCATCCTAGCACGCTGCGGCCCCCACCGCCTCGAGCTCCGGCTCCACGCCGAACTCCACCGCCTCGGGCTCGGAACCGTTGCCTTCCAGTTCGGAAGCCCGGGCGGACGCCGCCTCCGCCTGCGCCGCGAACTCGTGGGCCCTGTTGCCGGCCAGAGCCCGGTACGCCCCCAGCACGGCCTGCTGGATGGCCTCCCGCATCTCGGCCGTGCACGGGTAGACGATGTCCTTGTACTGGCCGTCCTTGTTCTTGCGGCTGGGCATCGAGACGAAGAGGCCCTTCGAACCGGCCACGACCTTCAGGTCCGTCACGGTGAGCACCCCGTCGAACACCACGGTGCCGTACGCCTTGATCTTGCCCTCGCCCTCGAACTGGTGGATGCGGACGTTCGTGATCCTCATGCGTCAGTACCTCCTCACGAGATTGTGTGGAAGTACTTCTCTGTAATGCCATCTCTTTCCTCCCGAACAGGGCGAAAAAGACCGTGCAAATGTTCGCAAGGGGTTCCCCCTTCCACGACGGCGCAGGGGCACCCACTACGCGCGGCCGGCGCCGGGGCAGAGACCCCGGCGCCGGTGCGCTCCCCTATTCGGCCTTGGCCGCCTGCCCGGAGCGGGCCCGGAACTCGACGGCGGCTGCTCCCGCAACGGCCGCTCCTGCCGCCATGAGCAGAAGTGCGGCCCCCACGAGCGGGATGTGCAGCCAGAGCGGCAGGCTGCCGTGCAGCAGCGCCGCCGTAGCCGGCACCATCGCCAGCGAGACCACCGCGCCGCCGGCCATCACATTCCGGTACCACTCAGCCGGACGATTCAGCATCGCCATCCCTCCTCCCCGTCATCGCGCAAACGCTCAGACTCCCCTACCAGTCGCTGGGACGAAACGGCGGGATGATCGAGACGTGGTAGCCCTTCGCCTTCAGGGTGGCCAGGATCTCGTCCACATGGTGGGCGTTCCGGGTCTCCAGGGCGAGGTTGATCTCCACCTCGCCGATGGTCACCTTGTTGAGCCAGCGCTCATGGTGGACGTGGATCACGTTGGCGCCCGTCTGGGCCACGGTGGCCAGCAGCTCCTGCAGTCCGCCGGGCCGGTCGGGCACGAAGGTGGAGAGGCGGATGTACCGGCCCGCCTTCACCAGCCCGCGCTCGATGATCCGCGAAATGATGTTGACGTCGATGTTCCCGCCCGAGAGCACGACGCAGACCGGCCCCCGCAGGTCGGGGATCTTGTCGCCGAGGACGGCGGCCATTCCCACGGCACCGGCCCCCTCGACGATCACCTTGGCCCTCTCCAAGAGGTACAGGATCGACTGTGCGATCTCCTCCTCGTCTACCAGCACCACATCGTCGACGTGCTTCCGGATGATCTCCCAGCACAGCTTGCCCGGGTTCTTGATGGCAATGCCGTCGGCGATGGTGTGCACCGACTCCGTGGCGGTGAGTTCGCCGTGCTGGTGGCTGAGGAAGACCGCCGGGGCGCCGGCCGCCTGCACCCCGACGACCCGCACCTGCGGCCGCAGGGACTTCAGGGCCAGGGCGATCCCCGCCATCAGGCCGCCGCCGCCGATGGGCACCACGACGGTGGCCACGTCGGGCAGCTCCTCCAGGATCTCCAGGCCGATCGTCCCCTGGCCGGCGATGGTGTACGGGTCGTCGAAACCGTGGATGAAGGTGTAGCCGTGCGCGGCCTGGAGCTCCCGGGCCTTGGCGTAGGCGTCGTCGTACGTGGCGCCGTGGAGGACCACCTCGGCGCCGTAGCTCTGCGTCGCCTCGATCTTGGAGATGGGCGCCCCCTCCGGCATGCAGATCACGGCACGGATGCCGAGGCTGCCCGCCGCCAGGGCCACGCCCTGGGCGTGGTTGCCCGCCGAGGCGGCGATCACGCCCCGCGCCTTCTCTTCCTCGGTGAGTGCGTAGATCTTGTTCAGCGCCCCCCGCACCTTGAAGGAGCCGGCGCGCTGGAGGTTCTCGGCCTTGAGGTGGATGTCGAGCCCCAGGTGTGCGCTGATGCCGGGGCTCTGGAGCAGCGGCGTCTTCTTGATGAGGTGTGCGAGCAGATCCCTGGCTTTCTCGATGTCTGCAAGCGAAACCAAGCGAGCGTCACTCCTTCGGCGGGCGTTCGGACGGAACCACGTGCACCGCCCGCTCTTCTTCATCCACGTGTTCCAGGGTCAGCAGGGAAACGTACTGGTCCACCTGCTTCCGGGCCGGCTGTGCGGTGGTCACGAAGATCCCGACGCCCGCCACGCTGGCGCCCATCTCGCCTGCCACGTCGACCATGGCCCTGGCCGTCGTCCCGGCCTTCATGAAGTCGTCCACGATCAGCACCCGCGAGCCGCGCCGGAGGGCCCGAAGCCCTACGGTCATCGTGTGGATGCGCCGCGAGGAACCCGAAATATAGTGCAGCGTCACCGACGGCCCCTCCGTCACCCGGCCCTCGCGGCGGGCCATGACCATCGGCAGCCCCAGGGCCCGGGCGACCATCAGCGCCAGGGGGATTCCCTTGGTCTCCACCGTGAGGACCACGTCGGGCTCGGCGTCGATGAACCGCGCCGCCATGATGGCCCCGATGCGGGCGCTCCAGATCGGATGGGTGAGCAGGTCGGTCATGTAGACGAAGCCCCCGGGCAGGATCCGGCCCGGGTCGCTCAGCAGGCGGCAGAGTTCGAGCAGGGTCTCCTGCTCCTCCTCCCGGGAGGGCAGCGGCCAGTACTGCACCCCTCCCGCGGCGCCGGGGAGGGTGCGCAGGCGGCCGGATCCGTCCGCCTCCAGCGCCTCCTTGACCAGCGCCAGGTCCTCGGAGATCGTCGACTTGGCGGTGCCGAACCGCTCGGTGAACAGGCTGAGCGGCAGCAGCTCCCCGGGCCGTTCGGACAGCAGTTTCATGATGGCCACCAGCCGCTGGCTCCGGTTCATCCGGTCGATGTTCACCGCCCCCCGTCCGGCCTGCGCCGCAGGCCGCCTACTTCAAGACCGCACGCATCAGCTCCAGGTCGCTGGGTTTGTCCACGTCGATGCCCACCTCGGGCCAGGGGCAGATCACCACCGCGCCCTTGATGTCCAGCAGGCTCGAGACCTTCTCTTCCAGTTCTTTGAGGCTCAGGTTCCGCAGGAGCAGATAGCGCAGCGTGAAACCGAGGCCCAGGAGGCTGACCATCTTTGCCGGGCTTTTGCGGTAGTCGAGGAAAGCACGGATCTTCGGCTCCACCCGGTCCACGATGGCGGGGTTGACCAGGAAGATGTTGCCCCCGGTGAACGTTCCCTCCCGCAGCGTGACGTAGGTACGGGTCACGTTCGGGTAGCGCGCCTCGGCCACCTGCCGCTCGACGATCGGGTAGTAGAGGTCGGCCGGCCGCTGCCGGCAGAGGGCGATGAGTTCGTCGATGATCCGGCCCGTGACCAGGGGGACGTCGCTGCTGACCACGAGGAACTCCTCGTCCGCAGGCAGCACCTTGAGCGCCTCCAGCACGTTGTCGACGATGTGGCCCCGGCTGGGGACGAACTCGAGGTTCTTCCCGTGCACGTGCGGCTCCACCTCGCCCGGCGGCGCGACGATGACGATGCGCCCCACGGACCGCGCATCCTGCAGCGCGTCGATGACATACTGGATCATGGGCTTGCCGTTGATCTCGACGAGCGCCTCGTTCGGTGCTGAGCTCACTTCCCGCAGGGGCCCGCCGTTGGCGGCACCCGCCAGGACGATGACATTTACGGGCATGCCCGACCTCTCCCCACTGGTCTTGAATTCCACCCGAACGAAACAAGCAGTCTGCTTCTCGCTGTGCGGCACGAACTCCTGCAAGTCACCGCCGAGCGGAGGGAAGACGCCACCGCGCAGCGAACCTTATGAGGCGATTTCCTACCTAAGATGGGGGTTACATGTAGTTGTTGCGCCGTTTGTTATATTCCTGTAGCGCAGGAATCCTTATCCTCTCCTCGTCGGTGGTCCACGCAGCCGAGCCTCCGGTGCTGCGCGGCGATGCAATTCTCCTGATGGATGCGCGGACCGGGCAGGTGTTATACCAGGAGAACGGGTCCGCCCGGCTCTACCCGGCCTCGACCACCAAGTTGCTGACCGCCCTGGTGGCGGTGGAGCGCGGCGACCTCGACCAGGTGATCCGGGTCAGCCGGGACGCCGTGGACAAAGGGCCGGATTCCGCCACCTGCTCCATCAGCGAGGGCGACGAAGAGCCGCTGGAGTACCTCCTGTACGGGCTCCTGCTCCGATCGGGCAACGACTGCGCCGACGCCATCGCAGAAGGCGTGGCCGGCGGCGATCGTCAGCGCTTCATCGCCTGGATGAACGAGACGGCCCGTGAACTCGGCGCCACCGACAGCCGGTTTGCCAACCCGCACGGGCTCCACGACCCCGACCATTATACCACCGCAGCCGACCTGGCCGTCATCGCCAGGGCGGCCCTTTCCAACCCGGTCATCGCGCGCATCGCCGCAACCCAGTCCTTCGACTGGCCGGGCAAGGAGCAGAACGGCACCTACTACAATCTCCTGAACGACCTGCTGCAGAGCTACCCGCCCTTCGTCGCCGGCAAAACGGGCTTCACCGAGGAGGCCGGCTTTACGCTGGCCGGGCTGGCTGAGCAGGGGGATCGCTCGCTGATCGGCGTGACCATGGGCTACGAGAGCAGGGCCGAAGAGTTCGAAGACATGCGGGCACTCTTCGAGTTCGGGTTCTCGGAGTACCACCCGGTGGACGCCGTCGCGGCGGGCTCGGTCTGGGGCGAGGTGCCGGTCAGCGACGGGGAATCGCCCAGCGTACCGGCGCTGGCCGCGGCCTCCTTCTCCGTATCGGCCCGCGCCGGCGAGGCGGACGCGGGCGTGTCGCTGGTCCCCCGGCTGCCCGAGGCCGTCGAGGCTCCCGTGACCGCGGGGCAGGCCATCGGCGTGCTGGAGGTCATGTACGGCGACTCGCTGCTGGGCACGGTGCCGCTGGTCGCCGGCGAGGCGGTGGCGGCCCTCGCGCCCGCGCAGGCTGAGGGCGGCCGCACCGGGTGGCAGTTCGCCGGCATCATCGCCCGTGCGGTCGCCAGCGTGGCGGGCACGCTGGCCCTGGCCGTGCTGGTGCTCCGCACCGTCGTCCGCGCCGTGCGGCGCCGCCGCCGTCTTGGCGCACACGGCAGGAGCCGCCGGACCGTGGGGACGCGCGGCGTGATCAGCACCTATCGGACGCGCACGCCGCACTAGGCGGCGTCCGGACGAGCCAGGCCGCCCGCGCCAGCGGGCGGATCCGTTCCAGCAGGGCCGCGCCGGCGGCCTCGTCCGGCACGAGCCCCAGGACCGTCGGTCCCGCTCCGGACATCAGCGCGCCATACGCGCCGCCGGCCAGCATGGCCTCCTTGAGGAGGGCGATCTCCGGGTGCCGGGGCAGCATCACCTGCTCGAACACGTTGCACAGGCGCTGCGCGACGCCGGGGAGGTCCCCCGTCGCCAGCGCCTGCTCCATTGCCGCGGTGTCGGGGCGCGGCGAGACGGAGGGCAGCTGGTCGAAGAGCGCGTACACCCTGCCCGTCGACTTGGCCACGTCGGGCGTGGCGATCACCAGCCAGAGCGGCTCCGCGAGGCGGATGGGCGTGATCCGCTCACCGATCCCCTCGACCCTGGCCGGGCGGCTGTGGACGAAGAAGGGGACGTCTGACCCGAGCTGGAGGGCCAGGCGGACGAGCTCCTCGTCGCTGAGCCCCGTGCCCCACAGGCGGTTCAGGCCCACCAGCACGCCCGCCGCATCCGTGGAGCCGCCGGCCAGGCCGCCTGCCACCGGAATCGCCTTCCGCAGCGCAATCCGGGCGCCGCCCCGGTATCCCGTGGCGCGCTGCAGGAGCACCCCGGCCCGGTAGGCCAGGTTCTCCTCCACCCGGCCGGTGACGGCGGGATCGCTCTCCAGGGTGATGCCGTCGGGGGTCGGCTCGAGCACCAGCCTGTCGCTCAGCGAGATCGGCACCATGATGGTCCGGATGTAGTGGTACCCGTCCTCCGGGCGCCGGTCGAGGACGTCCAGCGTGAGGTTGACCTTCGCGCAGCACTGCAGTTCCAGCCGCGCCGCCGCAGCGGTGTGCATCCCCAGTTCCCTCCATACATCGACAGAGCCAGGGAATCTCCCTGGCTCTGATTTACATGCTGTTACCGGGACTGTGCCCCGAACTTGGTCTCCCGGCCGCCCGAAGGGCATACCACCAACTCCACGGCCTCCGTGAGCAGGTCGGCGTAACTGTAACTGACCCGCCGCACGCTGTCTGCCTCGGAGAGCCGGACGGTGAAGATGTTAGGGTATGTACCTTCCAATACCCCTTCGCGCTCGACGATCTTCTTGCGGCCCTTGTTGGCCTTCAGGCGGATCTTCTCCCCGACGTAAGCCTCAAGGTCACGCTTGATGTCGACCAAAACACTCCTGGAAGCCAACTGCCACCACACCTTCCCCGCTCAGTCGTCTGCTCCGCTGGCGAATAGCTTCACGAAGTCAGTATAGCAGAACTGGCGAGCGGGGTCAAGGAAAGTATCATTTTACTTTCCCCGGCACGTCCTTGTCAAGTACTTCTGGTGAATGCCGGAGCAGAGTGCCGGCGGCACCCTGCTACTTGGTGTAGCGGTCAGCGACTTTGGACGCTCCATAAGAGTTGGGTTTGATCTCGGCGTGGAAACCGCTGCCCACGATCATGCCCACAACGTCGCGGATCAGCTCCCGGGTCTCGCCCCGTTCGCCGATGTCGAGGTGGATCTCCACATCGAGGCCGGTCGTCCCGCTGCTGGCCAGGCTCTGCGCGAGCCGCTCGGCCGTGGTGAGCGACATGGCGGCCTCGTAGAAGATGCGCTGCCGCAGGCTCCGGATGCGGTGCTGCCGCCGCTTCCGGTAGTAGAACCGCGCCCCCTTGCCGCGGCGGTGCACGATGATCGCGGTGACGAAGCACAGCTCGGTCCGCGTGTGCGAGTCCGAGCCCACGATCAGCCGGTAGGAGCCGTCGGGCTCCTCGGCCATGAAGGCCAACAGGTCCTCGACAAGTTGATCGAAGGTCAGCGGTCCCTTTGTGGGGCTGTAGAATCTACCATCCTGCAAGCGCAATCCCCCCTTGACGATGCGGATGCGTACCACCCGACGGTGAGCCGCACACGCGGGCTCAGGCACCTTCGGCTGAGTACAGGTTCCGTGTCACAGCGGCAAACTCCTCCAGCGACAGGCTCTCCCCCCTGCGGCCCGGCTCGATGCCCGCGGCCAGCAGGGCCGCCTGCACGACATCCTTCGGGAACCCCAGGCTGGTCAGCGCGTTGGCGAGGCTCTTGCGCCGCTGCCCGAAGGCGGCCTTCACCACCCGGAAGAACGCCCGCTCGGGTGCGGCCACCGGCGGCTCCGTGCGCACCCGCATCCGGACCACCGCCGATTCCACCTCCGGCTGGGGCATGAACGAGGCCGGGCTCACCCGCATCACCACCGCCGGCTCCGTGTAGTACTGCACCGCCACGCTCAGGGCGCCGTAGTCTTTCCCGCCGGGCGGAGCGACCATCCGCTCGGCCACCTCGCGCTGCACCATCACCACGATGCTCTCCAGCGGCAGCCCTTCTTCCAGCAGGCGCATCACCAGCGGGGTCGTGACGTAGTAGGGCAGGTTGGCGACCACCTTGGCCTTCCGGCCGGGGGGCAAGCGCTCTGATAGCAGTTTATGTAAATCCACCCTGTTGGCGTCCCCGTGGACCACGTCAACGTTGGGGTAGGACGCCACCACCGTCTCCCTGAGTACCTCCACGAGCCCCCGGTCCAGCTCAATGCAGAGCACGCGCCCTGCGGCGGCGGCGAGGCGCTGCGTCAGGGTGCCCAGGCCGGGGCCGATCTCCAGCACCACGTCGTCCGGGGCAAGGGCGGCGGCAGCGAGGATGGCGTCGAGCACCCGCCCGTCGATCAGGAAGTTCTGCCCCAGACGGTGCTGGGGGCGGAGGCCGTGCCGGGCCATAATGGCCTTCAGCACGCCGGGGCTGGCCAGATCCATGGCTGATTCACTCCCATCTGAACTGCGAAAAGCCAGGGGCCGAAGGCTACCCCTGGCTGAGGCTCAGTCTTGCAGCACGTACACCTTGACCGGGCGCACGCCCCAGGCCAGCGCCTCATCCACCGTATCGAAGCAGAGGTCGATGCGGTTCCCCTTGATGGCGCCGCCGATGTCGGCCGCCAGGGCAAAGCCGTATCCCTCGACGTAGAGGCGGGTATAGAGCGGAATCACGTTCGGATCGACCGCCGCGATGCCCCTTGCGGCGGGTATTCCCGTGTAGGTTAACCCGCTGCCGCCCGGATTACTCTCGGGTCCCGCTGTGTAACCGGTGGCAACCAGTTCCAGCTCCTGCGTGTAGCGGATCTGCTGCCCGCCGCGGGAGACCACGCCGGCGGTGCCGTAGGCGACGATCTCAGGGGTCGGGTCCTCGATCACGGTCTCGGCCACCACATGGCTGGCGACCGCCTGGCCGTCCTCGTACAGCACCATGCGCTCCACGAGCTTCCGCCCGGGCGCGCCGGCCTGTACCAGCTCCGTGGCGCCCAGCGCAAGGCTGCCGTCGGCCCGCTCAAGGGTGCCGTACGGAACCTCCTCCGCGGCGGTCTCGATCCGCTCCGCACGCCGGGTGATCCTGACCTCCAGCCCGGCGGTGACCGGGGTGTCAGCAGGAACCGAGAGGGAGTCCAGCTCACCCAGGGTGATGAACTGCTCCTGCAGGAGCTCTGCGACGGTCTTCGCCGCGGTCTCCACGGACCTGACCCGGCCGCCGTCGATGATCGTCACGGCCGTGCGTTCCGCTTCGGATCCCGCCCGGTCGGCCGCAACCGCCGCAAGCGTTTCCGGCGCCTCCCCCGCAGCGGCAGACTGCCGGGGTGCCGTCGGTCCCCCCAGCGCTGCCGCCAGGATCAGTGCCGCCGCGACCCCCGCCACCAGGCGGCGCCGTACGTTCGTCAGTTGCATGCTCGACCCCCCTTGGGCAATCGCGTTCTCGGGATACGATACACGGAAGTTCGCCCTTCAGGCCTCCTACGCCTGCCAGGTGAGGCTGCCAAGTTCTTCAATGAGAAACGGCCTGCAAATGGCTGAGCCCGGTGATCACTGATCACCGGGCGACTGGCGTGCCTACCAGGATTCGAACCTGGGGCCTCTTGCTCCGGAGGCAAGCGCTCTATCCACTGAGCTATAGGCACAGATGAACTTGGTGCCGGCCTGCAGGCGCAGGGACTGAATTTCGGTGCGGTTATCGCCGCCCTCGAAGGGCGCCTTCGGCCGCACCTGCGGTGCCGGCCTGCAGGCGCCTAGAAAGACGTTTAGCGCTTTCGGAAGCGCCTGTCGGCGCTTCCTGCAAGCGCTGTGGTGACCCCAACGGGATTCGAACCCGTGCCGCCGCCGTGAAAGGGCGGTGTCCTAGGCCTCTAGACGATGGGGCCGGCTCTGGTGGGCGGTACTGGGATCGAACCAGTGACCCCTTGCGTGTGAAGCAAGTGCTCTCCCGCTGAGCTAACCGCCCATACATCCCGGCAGCGACCCCGAGGCGACGCAGTCGCCGGGGGGTCGCTTACCGCTGAAACTAGTTCGGGCAGCGACCTATTCTCCCCCTTGCGGAGTACCTTCGGCCCTGGAGGGCTTAACTTCCGTGTTCGGAATGGGAACGGGTGATCCCCTCCGGC
>NZ_JAGGLG010000039.1 GCF_017874315.1 Symbiobacterium terraclitae
CAGACAGCGCATGAAGAAGTAGGCACGATCGTTGATATCCAATCATTGGGAGTCTGCCCCTATCTCACGTGCGGTTACCCGGACAGGCTCCTAGCGCAGGTAGCTGAGCCCCTCCGCCAGCGGCGTGAGCTTGATCCCCAGGTCGCGCAGTACCGCCGTGTTGTCCACCGGCTCCTCCATCAGCACGAAGTCCACGGCGGCGGGCGAGAGGGGCGGGTCCGGCAGGATCTGCAGCGGCCAAGCGGCCAGCTTCACCAGTCCCGCGGGGGCGTGGAGCAGCGGCCTGCGCCGGCCCATCACACGGAGCATCGTGCGGACGATCTCGTCCATGGTCAGCTCCTCTGGCCCGCCGATCTCGTAGGTCTGGTTCACCGCGGCCTCCGCGCCCAAGCTGGCGGCCACCGCCGCGGCCAGGTCGCCGACGTAGAGCGGCTGCACGCGGGTGCGGCCGCTGCCGATCACCGGCACGAAGGGCAGCACCCGGGCGAAGGTGGCGAACTTGTTCAGGCTGCGGTCCTCCGGGCCGTAGACCCACGAGGGCCGGAAGATGGTGTAGGGGATGCCGCTCTCCCGGACCGCCTTCTCGGCCATGAGCTTGGCGAGGAACCAGGGCTTCGTCTGCCCCTCCCGGGTTCCGGCCCCGGACATGTAGACGAACCGGCGCACCCCGGCGCGCCTGGCCGCCTCGACCAGCCGCACGGTCCCCTCGCCGTCGACCTTCACGTAGGTGTGGCCCCGGCGGGGGTTTTCCACCGGGTGGTTGGGGAACTGAATCGCGGCCACGACGACCTCGACGCCCTCCAGGGCCGGGCCCAGGGTGGAGGCGTCAGCGGTGTCGCCCCGGCGCAGCTCCACCCCCTGGGGCAGCCTGCCCTGCGCCCGGCCGGGGCTGCGGGACATGGCGATCACGCGGTGTCCGTCCGCCAGAAGCCGCCGCACGATGTGCGAGCCGATGAACCCCGTGCCGCCGGCCACCAGTACCACTGCCATCGGTGTTCCCTCCTCTGCGTTCCCCCGTTGTGCACCTTCATCGTACTGTGCCTGTTCCGACTGGTACAGACTCCGGCGCCTCGCTGTCCGGAAAGGGCCACGTCTAGGCCCCCGAACTTCGCCCTTGCCCCTGTTATACCCCGTAGGGTATGATAGAAACCAGACGTGTCCCACCACAACCCATGGGGGTGTCTTCGTGGAGTTCGCGTACGAGGTGAAGACGGAAAAGAGCCTGAGCGAGGCCGTGGCCGCGGTGCAGGCGGCGCTGGCCGAGCGGAAGTTCAGCGTCCTGTTTGAGCTGAACGTCACGCAGACGCTGGAGTCGAAGGGGTTCGACCTGCCCCACGAGATCCGCATCCTCGAGGTGTGCAGCGCGCCGCTCGCCAAGCGCGCCTTCGATGCCAACCCGTCCGTGGCCTACTTCCTGCCGTGCAAGGTCGTCGTCAAGCGCGTGGACGGGCAGACGACCATCGGCTTCACCAGCCCCGGGGCGCTGCTGTCGCTCATGGGCGACCCGCGGCTCGACGCCGTGGGGCAGGAGGTGGCGGTCGCGCTGACCGCGGTGGTGGACGCCGCCCGGTAGCGGCACCGGCCGGCAGGCAGACCCGGGAACAGGAGAGTGACCCGCTCGTGCAGAACCTTCCGCATTCAGGAGGTGGCATGAGCGGGTCATGAACATGTTGCAGATGAAACAGTTGGGCGTGGTGGCCCTGGCGGCGGTCAACCTGGTGCTGCTGGCCTGGGCCGTGGCGGCCGCCCGGCAGCGCCGTGCAATGCCCGACGGGTACTACCGGGTGCTGCCGGCCTCGATCGCCATCGCCCTGTTCCAGCTGGGCGTGGGGGCGTTCTTCCTGCTCCAGGGACGCCAGCCGTACCTGCAGCACCTGCTCTACGGCGGGCTTGTGGGGGTCGGGGCCCTGCTGCAGTTCCTGCTGCGCCCGGGCAGCCCGGCAGGCCAGGCCTACCGGAACCGCCCGCTGGTGCACGCGGTGCTGGCCCTGTTCGTCGCCCTGGTCGGCATCCGGTCGTGGATGACCGGCTAGCCCCGCCTGAGGGCGAGGCGGAGGAGCCGTCCGCAGAGGGCGCCGCCCAGCAGCCAGGCCGCTGCGACCAGCAGCAGTACCCGGCTGACGGGGAGCAGCACGGGGAAGTACTTCCAGAGGAACTCCAGCAGCCGGAAGAACAGGTAGTAGATGAAGGCGACGATGAGCCAGCCGGTCATGGTGAGGCGCGAGAGGTGGATGAGGTGGCGCAGCAGGCCGTGGACCAGCGGGCTGCTGCCGACGGTGCCCGCCAGCTGCTCCTCGGCCTCCAGCAGGCCGGGGATGTGCCGGAGCGCATCCTTCAGCACCCGGCGCGCCTCGGGCACGCGGCCGGCCTTGCGGTGCAGGGCCGCCGCGTTGAGGTACGCCTCGGGCTCCTGCGGGGCGGCCTCCATGGCCCGGGTGAACTGCTCCAGGGCAGCGGCCTCGTCGCCTGAGGCCGCCAGGGCCAGGCCCAGCTGGTTCAGCGCACCTGGATGGTCGGGCGCCGAGAGCAGCGCCTGCCGGGCCGTGGCCGCCGCGGCGGCGGGGTCGCCGTTCTCCCGGCGGCAGGCAGCCAGCGTGGCCAGGTAGTCCGGGTGGCCGGGCAGGAGCCGGCACGCGGCTTCGGCCGCCTCCAGGGCCCGGGCGCGGTCGCCGCGCCCGAGTTCGGCGCGGCTGAGGACGTGGTACAGCCACGCCTTGCGGGGAGCCCTCCCCGCCGCCTCCCGGGCGGCCGTGGCGGCCTCCTCGTACCGCTCCAGGGCCACGAGGCTGGCCGCGGCCAGTCCCAGCACGTCCGGCGGGAGCGGGCCGGAACGGGAGCGCTGGTCCACCTCAGCCAGCAGCGCGCTGTGTTCGCCATTGCGGTAGGTCTCCAGCAGGGGCAGCGCGTCGGGCTGAAGCTGATCGACTTCAGCACGAGACATGACCATAGGTAAGATTTCCCCCTCCCCGCAGTGTCTGGTTTGCCTGATTCGTCGCGAGAGCGCCGCTACCCTTTCGCGGCGCTGCCCGTCCCTGCCTGCAGGGTGGGAGAGGTGGTCAACTGGCGCCCGGACGGGCCGTCGAACGCTTCGGTTCTGGAGGGCAGCACCCCGAAAGAGCCGTGAGGGGGCGCCTTCACACAGCAGGCCGAGCATAGAAGTGAAACCGTGGACCGGCGAGTACGCACGCCGGTCCACGGTTCTTGCTTCCTCGTCCTGCGAGCGGCCGGAGCCCGGTGCTCAGGCCGGCTCAGTGGCCGACCTCGTCGGGGGAGGGGTTCCGGCGCAGGTGGTAGATCAGCAGGCCGAAGCCCAGCAGGATCAGCAGCACCGCCGCCAGCTGCGCCACGCGGATCCAGCCGAAGATGAAGGAGGAGTCCTGGCGGATCGACTCGATCAGGAAGCGGCCGGTGTTGTACAGGATGAGATAGAGGCTCATGAGCACGCCCGGCGTGGGCCGGCGCCGGTGGAACCAGAGGAGCGCAGCGAAGGCCAGCAGGTTCCAGAGCGACTCGTAGAGGAAGGTGGGGTGCATCACGGTGCCGCTGATGGTCATCCCCTCGCGCAGCCAGCCGGGCATCAGGTCGACCAGCCACTGCGGCGCCGGGTCCCCGTAGGCCTCCTGGTTGAAGAAGTTCCCCCAGCGGCCGATTGCCTGTGCCAGCGGCAGCACCACGGCCGCCACGTCGGCCCAGGGCCAGAACGGCTGGCGGCGGAAGCGCATGAAGATCCCGCCGGCGATGGCGCCGCCCAGCAGGGCGCCGTGGATGGCCAGCCCGCCCTCCCAGATGGCGAGGATCTTCTCCGGGTGCTGGCTGTAGTAGGGCCACTGCAGGAAGAACACCTCGTACAGCCGCGCCCCGAGGATGCCCGCGGGCACAATGACCATCGCCAGGTCGGTGACGAACTCCGCGTTCAGCCCCCGGTCCCGGGCGAAGCGGTCGCCCAGCCAGATGGCGAGCATGATGGCGCTGACGATGATGATGCCGTACCAGCGGATGGTGAGCGGGCCGATCTGGACGGCCACGGGATCGATCACGGCGAGCAGGTCCATGGGCGGGCCTCCTTGTGCGGCGCAAGTCTCGACGTTCCCCATTATGACAGGGAATGGCGACATGGGGAAGACCGGATGCCTCCGGGCATCCGGTCTCCTGCTCCTGCGGGCTTCCGGGGCGGCCCGCCCTGCTGCGGTGAGGCGCCGCTACTGGACCTGCTCCAGCAGCTTCGACTGCCGCGCCAGCTGCTCAACCAGCACCTTGCGCACCGACGCCAGCGTCTCCAGGATCTGGTCGGAGGCGACGCGGTAGTACATGTTGAGGCCTTCCTTGCGCGACTCTACCAGGCCGTGCTGCTTCATCAGTGAGAGATGTTGCGAAAGGTTGGGCATGGTAACATCGACCGCCTTGGCAAGCTCACCAGCTGTCATTTCCTGGTCTTTCAGGGTGTACAGGATCTCCAGCCGCTTCGGGCTTGCAAGGACCTGGCACAGCCGGGCCTGCATTTCAAAGATCCGACGGTCCTGCTCCACGACATCACACCTCCCAAGCACGGGAATACTTAAATAGAAATTTATCACCCGTTGCAATTATCATCGCGAAGATTGAACCATTTGTCAATAAGAGTCGAACCGTGTCGAAGGACTTTTGTCTGGACGACGTACCCGTTATTACACATGCGAAGTCAAAAAGTATAGCGGATGAGGTCTAACCGGTCAACCGAATTCCGGTGAATTGCAGGGATCTGTCCGTATCGAACACCTAATCAGCGGCAAGATACGTGTAGCCAGGGCCGGGCGCGCCGGCAGGTGCGCGGGCGGCCCGGCTCAGAGGAGGAGGAGGGAACCAGATGGACGTACGGACTGCGACACTCGAGGTCGAGCGGCTCTTCCCGGTGCGGCAGGTGCTGAGCGCCGACGGAAAGCTGCTTGAGCCCCTGCCGGACTTCCTGGCCCCGCAGCAGCTCAAGGACGTATACCGCCACATGGTCTTCCTGCGCGTCTTCGACCAGCGCTGCCTCAACCTGCAGCGCCAGGGCCGCATGGGAACCTTTGCGCCCTTCAGCGGGCAGGAGGCGAGCCAGGTGGGTTCGGCCTACCTGCTCCGGCCCGACAGGGACTGGATCTTCCCCACCTACCGGGACCACGGCGCCATGCACGTGATGGGCGTGCCCTTCGTCAACATCCTGCGCTACTTCATGGGCGACGAGAAGGGCAGCCGGGCTCCGGAGGGGGTCAACGCCTTCCCCATCTCCATTCCGATCGCGACCCAGCTGCTCCACGCCGTGGGCGCCGCCTGGGCCGGCAAGCTCAGGGGTGAGGACACGGTGGCCGTGGGCTACGCCGGCGACGGCGGCACCTCGCCCGGCGACTTCCACGAGGCCCTGAACTTCGCCGCGGTCTTCAACGTGGGCGCCATCATCTTCATCCAGAACAACCGCTACGCCATCTCCACCCCCAACAGCCGGCAGTTCAAGACGCCCACGATCGCCCAGCGCGCCCTGGCCTACGGCATCCCCGGCGTGCGGGTGGACGGGCAGGACGTGCTGGCGGTCCTCGCGGTGATGCACGAGGCCATCGAGCGGGCGCGGAGCGGCGGCGGGCCGACGCTGGTGGAGTCCGTCACCTTCCGCTACGGGCCGCACACCACCTCCGACGACCCCAAGCGCTACCGCACGCAGGAGGAGCTGGAGGAGTGGCAGGCGCGGGATCCCATCGAGCGGCTGCGCCGGTACCTCTCCGCGCAGGGCGGCTGGTCCGACAGCGACGACGAGGCGCTGTGGGAGTCCGCCAGGGAGCAGGTGGCTGCGGCCGTCGCCGAGGCGGAGGCCATGCCGCGGCCGTCGGTGGACGAACTGTTCGACTACCTCTACGCAGAGCCCACGCCGAACCTCGTGCGGCAGAAGGAGTACCTGAAGGCCTATCTGGCCAAGAAGGAGGGGAAGCTCGGTGGCTAAGGTGACCTTGATCCAGGCGATCAACGACGGGCTCCGGGTCGCGATGCGGCAGGATCCCCGGGTCGTCCTGATGGGTGAGGACATCGGCATCAACGGCGGCGTGTTCCGCGCAACTGACGGGCTGATCCAGGAGTTCGGCCCCGACCGGGTGATCGACTGCCCCCTGGCCGAGTCCGGCATCCTGGGCACGGCGATGGGCATGGCCGTCAACGGGATGCGGCCGGTGGTGGAGGTGCAGTTCGACGGGTTCCTGGCCCCGGCCCACGAGCAGCTGGTCAACCAGGTCGCCCGGGTGCGGCACCGCAGCCGCGGCCGCTTCACCTGCCCGCTGGTGGTGCGCATCCCGTCCTGGGGCGGCATCCGGGCCCTGGAGCACCACTCCGAGTCCATCGAGGCCTGGTACGCCAACAACCCGGGCCTGAAGATCGTCGCCCCCTCCAACCCGTACGACGCCAAGGGGCTCCTCCTCGCGGCGATCGAGGACCCCGACCCCGTGCTCTTCATGGAGCCGAAGCGGCTCTACCGGGCCTTCCGGGCCGAGGTGCCCGAGGGGTACTACACCGTGCCGATCGGCAAGGCCGCCGTCGTGCGGGAGGGGACGGACGTCACCGTCCTCACCTACGGCGTGCACGTGCACACGGCGCTGGAGGCCGCCGCCAAGGCGGAGGCCGAGCACGGCTGGCAGGCAGAGGTGATCGACCTGCGGTCGCTGAACCCCATCGACGTCGACACGATCGTCGCGTCGGTGAAGAAGACCGGCCGCGCCGTGGTGCTCAGCGAGGCGCCGCGCACCGCCGGGCTGCACAGCGAGCTGGTCGCCCTGATCAACGACCACGCCCTGGAGTACCTCGAGGCGCCTGTCGCCCGGGTGACCGGGTTCGACATCCCCATGCCCTACCTGCTCAGCGAAGACCTGTTCATCCCCGACGCCGGTCGCGTGCTGGAGGCGATCTCGGCGGTCCGGACGTACTAGCACGAGAGGAGCTACGGAGCCATGGCATTCGAGTTCAAGCTGCCTGACGTGGGCGAGGGCCTGCACGAGGCAGAGCTCTTGCGCTGGCTGGTCAAGGAGGGCGACACCGTCAAGGAGGACCAGCCGATCATGGAGGTGCAGACCGACAAGGCCGCCGTGGAGATCACCTCGCCCGTGAGCGGCAAGGTGGTGAAGCTCCTGGGCCAGCCCGGCGACATCCTCAAGGTCCACAGCGTCGTGGTGATCTTCGACGACGGCAAGGGGGGCGCGCTGCCCGAGGCCGGTGAGGTGGCCGCCGGCGTCGCGGCCGCGGCGCCGGGGGGCCGGCAGCCCCAGGCCTCCGCCGACGTGGTGGCGCCGCCTGCAGCCGCCGCGGCTCCGGCCGCAGCGGCCCCCGCTGCCGCCCCGCAGCCCGGGGGCCGCGCCCTGGCCGCGCCGGCCACGCGCAAGCTGGCCCGCGAGCTGGGCGTGGACATCAACCAGGTGCCGGGCACCGGCCCGGCGGGCCGCGTGACCAGCGAGGACGTCCGCGCCTTCGCCGCCCGGGGGGCCGCCCCGGCGGCCGCGCCGCAGGCGGGTGCCGCACCGGCCGCCACCGTCCCGGCCGCTGCGCCGGCCGCGGACGCCGACGCCGCACCGGCTGCCCCTGCCGCCCAGGCGGGCGCCGCCGACGAGCGGATCCCGCTGCGGGGCATCCGGAAGGTGATCGCCGACCGCATGGTGAAGTCCAAGTACACGGCCCCGCACGTCACCGTGGTCGACGAGGTGGACATGACCGAACTCCTCGCCTTCCGCGCCGAGGCCAAGGAGCTGGCGGCCAGGAAGGGCATCAAGCTCACCTTCATGCCCTTCATCATCAAGGCGGTGGTGGCGGCCCTCAAGGAGTTCCCCTACCTGAACGCGATGATCGACGACGAGGCGCAGGAGATCGTGCTCCGCAAGTCGTATCACATCGGCTTCGCCCTGGATACCGACGCGGGGCTCCTGGTGCCGGTGATCAGGGACGCCGACCGCAAGTCGGTTTTCACCATCGCCGCGGAGATGAACGACCTGATCGCACGCGGGCGGGAGGGCAGGCTCCAGCCCGACGAGATGCGCGGCTCCACGTTCACCATCTCCAACCAGGGCTCCATCGGCGGCCTCTACTTCACCCCGGTGATCAACCACCCCGAGGTGGCGATCCTGGGTGTGGGCAAGACCGTCGAGCGGCCCGTGGTGCGTGACGGCGAGATCGTCGTCCGCAAGATGGCCCACCTCGCGCTCTCCTTCGACCACCGGCTGATCGACGGCGGCATGGCCACGCGGTTTGTCAACCGCCTTGTGGAACTGCTCAGCAACCCGACACTGCTCATGATGGAGGCGATGTAGACGTGGTCATGGGTTCCATCAAGACCGGGACCGACGTGGTCGTGATCGGCGCAGGTCCCGGCGGGTACGTGGCCGCCCAGCGGGCGGCCCAGCTCGGATTGGACGTCACGCTGGTCGAGAGCGAGGAGCTGGGCGGCACGTGCCTGAACCACGGCTGCATCCCTTCCAAGGCGCTGATCTCGGTGGGCGACCTGGTGCACAAGGTGAACAACGGCTCCGACCGGGGCATCGTGGTGAAGGGCAGCGTGGAGGTGGACTTCGCCAAGACCCAGGAGTGGAAGCAGAGCAAGGTGATCAAGCGGCTCACCACCGGCGTGGCCTCGCTGATGAAGGCGGCCCAGGTCGAGGTGGTCAAGGGCAGGGCCCGGTTCACCGACCCCCACTCGCTGGAGGTGGAGCTGAACGACGGCGGCACCGCTGCCTACAGCTTCAAGCACGCGATCATCGCCACGGGCTCCCGGGCCATCAACCCGCCGTTCTTCCCGATTGACGGGGAGAACGTGGTCGACGCCCGGGGGGCGCTGGCCTTCACCGCGGTGCCGGCCCGCTTCCTGGTGGTCGGCGGCGGCTACATCGGCGTGGAGCTGGGCATCGCCTACGCGAAGCTCGGCTCCAAGGTGACCATCGTCGAGGCGACGGGCCAGCTGCTGCCCGGCACGGACCCGGACCTGATCAACGTGCTGATGCGCCGCCTGCGCCGCCTGGGCGTCACCGTGCTGCTCAACGCCAAGGCGTCCGGCGGCCTCCAGAACGGCAAGGTCCGGGTGGAGGACGCCGAGGGCAAGGTGCAGGAGATCGAAGCAGACAAGGTCCTGGTCTCGGTGGGGCGGCGGCCCTACCACGAGGGGCTGCAGCTGGAGAAGGCCGGGGTCAGGGTGGACGAGAAGGGGTTCATCCCCGTCGACGAGCAGATGCGCACCAACGTCAGCCACATCTACGCCATCGGCGACGTCTGCTCCCCGGTGATGCTGGCCCACAAGGCCAGCGCCCAGGGGCGCGTGGCGGCTGAGGCCATCGCCGGCCTCAAGTCGGCTGCCGACTGGCAGACGGTGCCGGCGGTGATCTTCACCGACCCTGAGATCGCCTACGTGGGCCTCACCGAGGCCCAGGCCCGGGAGAAGGGCTACGACCCCGTCGTCAGCCGGTACAACTTCGCCGCCGTGGGCCGGGCGCTCACGATGGGCGAGTCAGACGGCTTCGTGAAGCTGGTGGGCGACCGGAAGAGCGGCCTGCTGCTGGGCGCCCAGATGATCGGCCCGGAGGTCTCGGAGCTGATCGGCGAGGTGACCCTCGCCCTGGAGATGGGGGCGCTGATGGAGGACGTGGCGCTGACGCCGCACTACCACCCGACGCTGTCGGAGGGGATCCTGGAGGCCGCCCTCTCGTGGGTGCACGACATCGAGAAGGCAGGGCGGAAATAGCGCATGTCCACGGCCGGAGGACGCACGTCTTCCGGCCGTGGTTTTGATCACCTATACTAAAGATGCACAAACCCGCACTTGGCACGAGGGAGGTGCCGCAATGGCTCTGCGCGTTCTGGTGGTCGATGACGACCCCAAGATCACCGCGTTCCTTCGCCGCAGCCTGGCCCTGGAAGGATACGACGTGCTGGTGGCCAACAGCGGGACGGAAGCGCTGCGCATGATCGCCGGGGCGCCGCCCGACCTGCTGGTGCTCGACGTGATGATGCCCGATGTGGACGGCCTGGAGGTCTGCCGACGCATCCGGGCGGCCGGCGAGAACTTCCCCATCCTGATGCTCACAGCCCGGGACGCCGTCTCCGACCGCGTGAAGGGGCTGGACCAGGGCGCCGACGACTACCTGGTGAAGCCCTTCGCCCTGGAGGAGCTCCTGGCCCGGCTCCGGGCGCTCGTGCGGCGCAGCGGGTCTGGCTCGGCCGACGGCAACGGCGGCCAGCAGGTGCTGCAGTTCGCCGATCTCGGGCTCGACACGGCCACCCGGGAGGCGTTCCGCGGCTCCCGGCGCATCAGCCTCACCGCGAAGGAGTACGAGCTCCTGCACCTGTTCATGACCCACCCGCGGCAGGTGCTCACCCGCGACACCCTCATGGAAAAGGTCTGGGGCTACGACTACTCGGGCGAGTCCAACGTGCTCGAGGTTTACGTCGGCTACCTGCGGTCGAAGCTGGAGGCCGGGGGGGAGCCGCGGCTGATCCAGACGGTGCGCGGCGTCGGGTACGTCCTGAAGGAGTGAGCTGACCATGTCGCTTCGGCTGCGGCTCGCCTTGCTGTACTCGGCCCAGATGACGGCCGCACTCCTGCTCTTCAGCTTCCTCCTGTACTACGTGATGCACTGGAGCTACATCAGCGAGGTGGACGCCACCCTGAAGTCGGTGGCCTGGCGGGTCGCCGAGGGGGCGCCGCTGACCTGGTCCATCCCCTCACTGCGCTCGCTGGCCGACCGCTCCACGTTCATCATGGTGCGGGCGGAGGACTACATCGTCACGCAGTCGAGCGACTTCGGCTCCTTCCCGCTGCCGGCCAGGGCGGCCGCCGGCGAACCGACGTTCACCACCGAGCGCGACGTCAACGGCGAGCCTTACCGGCTCTTCAGCCTGCCGATCTACGTGAACGACCAGCCCCGCTTCTGGGTGCAGGTGGCCCAGCCCACGCGGCTCCTGGAGCGGGTGCTGGCCAACCTCAGGCCGCTGCTCAGCGTGGCCACCGCCGCATTCGCCGTCGTCACCGGCGCCTTCTCCTGGCTGCTGGCCGGCCGGGCCCTGAAGCCCATCACGAAGGTGGCGCAGGCGGCGGAGGCCATCGGGGAGTCGGCGGACCTCAGCCTGCGGGTGCCCTACAAGGGCCCGGGCGACGAGGTGGGGAGCCTGGTGCACACCTTCAACGGCATGCTGGACCAGCTCCAGGAGCTGTACGGCCGCCTGGCCGCGGCGGTGGACGCCCAGAAGCGGTTCGTGGCCGACGCCTCCCACGAGCTGCGGACGCCGCTGACGATCATCCGGGGCAACATCGACTACCTGGAGCGGGCGGGCAGCCTCGACCCGGAGGCCCTGGCCGACATGAAGTCCGAGGCCGCCCGCATGTCGCAGCTCCTGGAGGAGATGCTGGCCATGGCGCGGGCGGACGCCGGGCAGGAGCCGGAGCTGGAGCCGCTGGCGCTGGGTCCGCTGGTGCGGGAGGTGTGCGACCGGGCGAAAGCGCTGCCCCACAACGTGGAGTTCCGCCGCGAGCTGCCCGAGGCGCTGGACCGCGTGATGGTGCTGGGCCATGCGGAGTGGCTGCGGCGGGCGCTGCTGATCCTGCTGGACAACGCCTTCAAGTACACCCCCAGCGGCACGGTCACCGTCCGCGCCGGCCGTCAGGGCGACGGGGTCGTCCTGCAGGTGATCGACACGGGCCGGGGGATCGCGCCCGAGGACCTGCCCCGAGTCTTCGACCGGTTCTACCGGGCCGACCCCGCCCGGTCGGGCGGCGGCAGCGGCCTGGGGCTGGCCATCGCCTCCTGGGTCGCCGGTCTGCACGGCGGGCGGCTGACGGCCGAGAGCAAGGTCGGGGAGGGCTCCACGTTCAGCCTCTGGCTGCCCATCTACCGGCCGGCGTCGCCGAGCGCGAATTCTTAGCTTGCTCTTAGTGAGGCTTCAGTTCTGTTTCAGTCGCAGTGTCTATGATGAGGACAGGTCCATGAGGAACACTGGTGTATAAGGGGGACTCTGTCCATGTATGACGATAAGCTTGATCCCAGGCCGAATCCCGACGCTGAGGAGCCGCGCCGGGAGCAGGAGGTAGGGTCTGCCGCCCCGGCGCCGGAGGCAGAGGCTGCCGATTCGTCTCCGGAGCTGGAGCTGCCGGAGATCCCGGCGTCGCCGGAGGTGCCCGCGGCCCCCGTGGTGCCGCTCTACAGCCCGCCGGAGCCCGAGCAGCGGGAGCCCCGCCGCGGCACAGGCTGGCGCATGCTGGCCGCGGCCGTGGCGCTGGTGATGCTCTCCGCCGCGGTGGGCAGCGCGTCGACCTATTACCTGATGCGGAACCAGCAGGCCGCGGCTCCCTCGGGCTACCAGCCCAACTCCCCGGCCCAGAGCCTGCAGCCGGTGGTGCAGACGGTGGCCGAGGCCGGGGCCAGCGTCATCCCCGAGATCTACAAGCGGGTGGCGCCGGCCGTGGTCGCCGTGGACGTCGTCGGCCGTCAGGGCTGGTACCGCACCGCGGGCAGCGGCTCGGGCTTCGTGGTCGACCCCGCGGGCTATATCCTCACCAACTACCACGTGGTTGAGTACGCCCAGAACATCACCGTGAAGTTCCTGGACGGCACCGCCCTGAGCGCCACGGTGGTGGGCACCGACCGCACCAGCGACCTGGCCGTGCTGAAGGTGGACCCCGGCGACAAGCAGCTGGTCGTCGCACCGCTGGGCGACTCGGACCAGGTGCAGGTGGGCGAGCTGGCCATCGCCATCGGCAACCCCTACGGCCACGAGTTCACCGTGACGGCGGGCATCGTCTCCGCACTCAACCGTGAGATCACCGAGGAGACGACGACGATCCCCGGCGCCATCCAGACCGACGCCGCCATCAACCCGGGCAACTCCGGCGGGCCGCTGCTGAACGGACGCGGCGAGGTGATCGGCGTCAACACCGCCATCTCGGCGCCGTCGCAGTTCTCCGGCAACGTCGGCCTTGGCTTCGCGGTGCCGATCAACACCGCCAAGGAGATCCTGCCGACCCTGATGGCGGGCCAGGACGTGCAGCGCCCGTACCTGGGGGTCTACCTGGAGGACCTGAACGAGCGGTACGCCCGGCTGCTGGGCCTGGACTCGACGGAGGGGGCCCTGGTCACGCAGGTGCTCGAGGGCAGCGCCGCCGAGAAGGCGGGCCTGCGCAACCCGGAGACGGACCGCTTCGGCCTGGTCTCGGCCGACGTGATCGTCGCGGTGGACGGCAGGAAGGTGGCCAACAGCTCCGAGCTGGTCAGCCGGATCGGCGGGTACAAGGTGGGCGACACGGTTGAGCTGACCATCATCCGCGATGGCCAGGAGCTGACCCTGAAGGCGACCCTCGGCGCCCGTCCGTAACATCCCCACCGGGCGCGGGCAGACTAGCGCTGCGGGAGCCAACCCGCAGAAGGAGGAATCTGCCCGTGACCGAGAAGAACCATTCCGCCCGGCACGCGACAGGCGGGCGTGGCCACGCCGGCCAGCCGCCGGGCCTCGACCACGGCGCCGCATCCCTGGTCGCCGTCGACAGCCCGGACGACCCCCACCTCGGGGCGCCGAAGGGCCAGGTCAGCCGCAACCGCCCGCAGACGAACACCGATCAAGCCCGGCGGCCGTCAGGCAAATCCTGACGGCGCGCGCCGCGCATCGAAACCGAACGCACGCGCAGACTAAGCCTGGCCTCCTGTCCCGTACGACAACAACCGTGCGGAGGTGGTGTCGATGCGGATCGCGGTGGAAGACGGCCTCAGCAACGTGAAGGAGGCGCTGAAGGCCGAGGGCTACACGGTCACCAAGCTGTCGCCCGGCAAGATGGAGGGCGTGGGCGCGGCCGTGGTCACCGGCATGTCCAACAACTTCATGGGCATCCACGACACCAACGGCAACCAGTTCCCGGTGATCGACGCAACCGGCAAGACCGTTGACGAGGTGGTCAGGCAGGTGAAGGAGCGGGCCCTCCACTAAGCCGGGAGGTGAGGCCGGGTGGCGCTGGTTGAGATCAGTGTGGTCCCTGTGGGTACCGAGTGCCCCAGTTTCTCCAGCGTGGTCTCCCGTGCGCTTCAGGAGGCCCACCGGAACGGCATCAAGTACACCGTGGGCCCGACCAGCACCGTGATGGAAGGCGACCTGCCAGCCCTGATGGACATCGCGGAGAAGATGCACCGCTCGGCCTTCACCGGGGGCACGCAGCGGGTGGTCACCAACATCAGCATCGACGAGCGCCGCGACAAGGACCAGAGTATGGAGGTCACGGTGGCCGCGGCCACAACGATGTGAACCGCGTCAGGAGGGGGGCGTGAGCCCCCCTCCTGACGGTCTGGTCTACGGGCGATTCGGGGACTGACCGGCCAGGGCCTGCTCCGCTGCCTGGATGGCGTACTTCACCATGTTGCCGGCCTCCCGGGAGGTCAACATGCCGTAGTCGCCTGGCTGAACCCTGTCGCCGGCGCCCTGAAGACGGGCCAGATGCATCTTCGTTGCGTCGGACAGCAGCGAACGTCTTCGGGCCATTCCAATCCTCCTCCCGCTGGGTGGGGTTAACTCCCGATTCGCCTGATTCCCGGCTTCGGCCCCTTGGTATGGGGGATGAAGGTCTCGCAGAGCGTCTGGTTGGATTCCTGAGCCTGCCCGCCGATGGCGCCGACCTCCATGTTGGCGCTGCCTCCCGCGCCGGGCTTGCTCCGCACCATGATCTGCTCCGCGGCGCACCTGTCGTTGGATTCGTAGTAGTAGCAGCTGCTGACGGTGCAGCGAATCTGCTGGCTGGCCATCGCATTCACCTCCCCCGGCTAGTCTCTGCCTGCGACCGGGTTTTCATGCTGACAATCGCTGCGCTCCAGCAGCAGGGAAATGTGGTAAACGGTCCACTCCACTCTTGCGACGGGGGGCGGAACGCGATATATTGTTGTAGGTTGCCACCCCCTGCCGGGGGTGGACAGCCCACAAGAAACAACGCGGCAGAAAATGCAGGCGCGGATGTTGACTTTGAGCGGTTTGTCCTGTACAATCCGTGCTATTGTAAGCCCCTGACGGGGCAGGCCACGTTGTTCTGGAGGTTGGGATCGTCTCAACACGCGGGTCTGAGAACCGAATAGGAACCTAGCACGCCTTAAAGGGTTGGGGCTGTGCCCGACTTTTCCCCCGTTGGCGTGACGATGGTCCCGTCTAGCTTGAGAGGGCTAGAAATGATCAGCCGAAGGGGGAGTTTCTACCATGGCCTACTCGACCTATGGCCGCCACGTGACCATGGATCTGCGCGAGGTTGCCTTCGAGAAGCTCAACGACGTTGACTTCCTGAAGCGTGTGATGTACGAGGCAGCAACCCGCTGCGGAGCCACGGTAGTGGGTGAGAGCTTCATCCAGTTCAGCCCTCAGGGCGTTACCGGCGTCCTGGTCCTGTCTGAGTCGCATCTCTCGATCCACACGTATCCCGAAGAGGGCTTTGCTGCGATCGACTGCTACACCTGCGGCTATACCGTAGATCCCGAGATCGCCTGCGAGTACATGAAGGCGATGCTGGGCGGTCGGGTAGCTGGGTATCGGGCCCTCCGCCGTGGTAGCGGAGCAATCGAAGACCTGAATCAGCTGCAGCTGGCAGCCGCCAACTAGTCGAGAGGTTCCTCACTAACGCCTTTTCGCGAGGTTCCCGCCGGGGGCCTCGCTTTTGTTTGCGCCCGCATGAAGCCGGGGGCCCGTCCATAGACTCCGATGGGAGGGGGGCCATGTGAGGCTGGGTCAGTTCGGCGGCGTGCGGGTGGAGGTGCACTGGCTCTTCCTGCTGGCCCTCGTGGCCGCCTGCGTCAGCGGCTACTACATGGAGGTGCTCATCCTGGTGGGCTCGCTGGCCGCACACGAGCTGGCCCATCTGACCGTGGCGTGGCTGCTGGGCGTGGAGGTGGACTCGCTGCTGCTCACGCCCCTGGGCGGGATGGCCAGGCTGGACACGGCGCTGGAGCTCGACCCCCAGTCCGAGGTCTCCGTCGCCCTGGCGGGGCCGGTGCAGTCCTTCCTGCTGGCCGGGCTCGCCAGCTTCCTCATGGGCGATGCGCTCTTCGACCCCTCGCTGGTCCGCTTCTTCTTCCAGGTCAACGCCAACCTGGCCTTTTTCAACCTGATTCCCGCCCTGCCGCTGGACGGCGGGCGGGCCCTGCGGGGGCTTTTGGCCCAGCGGTGGGGATACCGCCGCACGACGATCTGGAGCACCAGGCTGGGCCTGCTCTGCGGCGCCGTCATGTCGGCGGCCGCCCTGGGGGTGCTGGCCGCCTCCGGCCAGCTCTTCCTCACCCCCCTGGCAGGCGGGCTCTTTCTGATCCTCGGGGCGCTCGCGGAGGGGGAGGAGGCCGTGTTCCGGTCGTACCGGCAGTTCCTGCACAAGCGGCAGCGCATGGCCCGGCAGCGGCTGATCCCGGGCGGCAGCCTGGTGGTGGTGGAGGGCACGCGCATCGGCGAGGTGCTGGAGCACCTGTCGGACCGGCGCTACCACCTGGTGCTGGTGGTCGACCGGGCGCTGCTGCCGGTGGGCACCCTGCACGAGGCGGAGATCATGGACGCCTTCCAGGAGTTGGGCCCACGGGCGACGGTGGAGGAAGTGCTGGATCGTTAACACCGAGGTTTACTTACCCGTCGCTTTCGCGTAACATCGTAGGTGATCCACATCACAGACAGGACAAGGGGTGACGGCATGGCCGAGGCCCTGCGCGACCGCATCGAGCGGCTCCTGCCCCGGGTCTCCAAACCCGCCCGCTACACCGGCGGCGAGTGGAACGCCGTGGTGAAGGACCACAGCAAGGTGGACCTGAAGGTCGCCTGGACCTTCCCCGACGCGTACGAGGTGGGCATGTCCCACCTGGGGTCGCTCATCATGTACCACCAGATCAACCGGCGCGCGGACGCCTGCTGCGAGCGGGCGTACGCGCCCTGGACCGACATGGAGGCCGCGATGCGGGCGGAGGGGATTCCGCTCTTCACGCTGGAGAGCTGGACCCCCGTCAGCGAGTTCGACATCATCGCCTTCCCGCTGCTCTACGAGCTGACCTACACCAACCTCCTCACCTGCCTGGACCTGGCCGGGGTGCCGCTGTTCGCGGCGGAGCGCACCGAGGCCCACCCGCTGGTCATCGCCGGCGGCCCCTGCGCCTTCAACTGCGAGCCGCTGGCCCCGTTCCTGGACGTGGCGGTGCTGGGCGACGGTGAGGAGGTCATCCACCAGATCCTCGACGCGTACAAGGCCTGGCGCGACGGCGGGCGGAAGGACCGCCGGGAGCTGCTCAGGCGGCTGGCCTCCATCACCGGCTGCTACGTGCCCGGCTTCTACGCGGTCACCTACAACCCCGACGGCACGATCAAGGAGTACCGCCCCACCGAGCCCGGGGTGCCCGCGGTGGTGGACCGGGCGACGGTGAAGGACCTCGACGCCATCGATTTCCCCACCCGGCCCGTGGTGCCCAACACGCAGATCGTCTTCGACCGGGCCCAGGTGGAGGTCTTCCGAGGCTGCACCCGCGGCTGCCGCTTCTGCCACGCCGGCTACATCTCCCGCCCGGTGCGGGAGCGGTCGCCGGAGCTTGTCCAGAAGCTGGCCCGTGAGATGGTGCGGAACACGGGCTACAGCGAGCTCTCGCTGGTCTCGCTCTCCACGGCGGACTACACCGACGTGCAGAGCACGGTTGGCCGGCTGTCGGACGAGCTGCAGTGCCAGGGCGTGAACGTGACCCTGCCCTCCACCCGGGTGGACGCCTTCTCGGTGGCAGTGGCCGACGCGGTGAGCAAGGTGCGCAAGGGCTCCATCACCCTGGCGCCGGAGGGTGGCTCGGCCCGCATCCGGCGGGTGATCAACAAGACCGTCTCCGACCGGGACATCCGCGACGCCATGCGGGCCGCGTTCCGGAGCGGCTACCGGGCGGTGAAGCTCTACTTCATCCTCGGCCTGCCCACCGAGACCGACGCCGATCTGGAGGCGATCGCCGAGAAGGGGCACTGGGCCCTGGAGATCGCCGAGGAGGAGCTGGGCCGCCAGGAGGCGCGGAAGGTGCGGGTGACCATTTCGGTCTCCGTGTTCGTGCCGAAGCCGCACACGCCGTTCCAGTTCGAACCGCAGGTGACGCTGGCGGAAGCTCGGCGGCGGCAGCAGTATATCAAGCGCTTCCTCAAGGACCGGCGCATCGAGTACAAGTACCACGAGGCCGACGTCAGCCACATCGAGGCCCTGCTCTCGCTGGGCGACCGGCGGGTGGCGAACGCCATCCTGCGGGCCTGGCAGATGGGCGCCCGGTTCGACGGCTGGAACGAGCACTTCGACTACAACCTCTGGCTCAGGGCCTGCGAGGAGGCCGGGGTCGACATCGCGTTCTACACGTACCGGAAGAAGGGCTACGGCGAGCGGTTCGCCTGGGACCACCTGTCGCCAGGGCTGAGCCGGGAGTGGCTGATCGACGACCACCGGCGGGCGATGGCCGAGGTCGAGGTGGAGGACTGCCGCTGGGAGAACTGCGACCTCTGCGGCGTGTGCATGAGCTACAACGTGCTGCCGACGCTGAAGCCGGCGGGCTTTGTGGGAGAGGACGAACTTGCAGTTACGGATTCGGCTGGCTAAGGTGGGCCTGGCCCGCTTCCTGTCGCACCTGGACCTGCAGCGCACCGTGGAGCGGGGCCTCCGGCGCGCCGGACTGCCCCTGGCCTTCACCCAGGGGTTCAACCCGCACCCCCGCATCAGCTACGCCTCCGCGCTGGCGACGGGGACAAGCAGTGAGGGCGAGTTTCTCGACGTGGACCTGACCGAGCCGGTGGACCCGGCGGAGTTCCTGGCGCGCGCCAACCAGCACCTCCCGCAGGGCGTGCGGGTGCTGGAGGCCCGCCCCGCCCCCGGCGAGGGCGACTCGCTGATGGCGCAGATCAACGCCGCCGCCTACCGCCTCACGGTGGAGGGCGCCGACCAGGCCGCCCTGGAGGCCGCCGTGGCGGCCTTCCTCGCCGCCCGCGAGGTGGTGGTGGCCCGGGAGGGCCGGACTGGCACCCGCCCGGTCGACATCCGCCCGCAGGTCTACGAGCTGGCGGTCACCGGGCCCGGCGAGCTGCGGGCCCTGGTGCAGACCGGCTCACAGGGGAACCTGAAGCCCGAGGAGGTGCTGGCGGGCCTGGCGCAGCTGGCGCCCGGCCTGGCCGGCGCCGAGCTGACCCTGACCCACCGGCTGATGCTCTACCGGCGCGACCCCGAGACCGGCGTGCTGACCGAGCCCTGGTCGCTGTGACCCTGTCTGTTCGCCCATGACGATGGCGGCGCCCGTCTCCCGGTGAGGCGGGCGCCGCCCTGCAGTGCGCCCCGGGCGGGTCACCGGGGACCCGGCGGGAGGGCGTCAGGTCCCGTGCAGGCCTGCTGCCGGGGAAGACCGCGCACGGTGAAGGGACGAGCCGCGAACAGACGTCTGACCAGTTGGGATCGGCAATGTCGACCCGACACAGGAGAGGAGGGGTCGTCAGATGGAGGAGCGGGAGAAGCTCGCGAAGATGGACCTGCTGCGCGCCAGGTTCGACATCTCTTACGCCCGGGCGCGGGAGGTCCTGGAGGCCAACGACTGGGACGCCGTGCTGGCGACGATCCAGCTGGAGCAGGAGCAGGCGACGGCGCAGGCCGCCCCCGGCGGCTTCACCGAGGAGCTGAAGGTCAGCGGCCGCGACCTGGTGGAGACCCTGAAGCGGATCCTGCACGAGGGGAATGTCACCCGGATCATCGTCCGGGATCCGAAGGGGATCGAGATCCTCAATCTGCCCGTCACCGGCGCCGTGGTCTTCGCCCTGATCCTGCCGGTGCTGACCGCGCTGGGCGCCGTGGTCATCCTGGCGATGGACTACACCGTCGTGGTGGAGCGGAAGTACTGAGCGGTTCGGGGCACGCACAGCCCTCCGGGGGTCCGGAGGGCTGTGCGCCGTTCGCGGGGCGTGCAGGAGTCCGCCGCCTGGGAGACGAAGTCCAACATACTTGGGATACTATTCCCCGGGTAGTACCAACCCCAAAGGAGATGGGGGCTTTTTTTGATGCAAAAGGAGATTCTCGTCACCGTCGACATCGATGAGACCCGCGCGGCCGTGCTCGAGGACGGCGAACTGGTCGAGATCTACATCGAGCGGCCGGTTCACCAGCGCATTGTCGGCAACATCTACAAGGGAAAGGTCGAGAACGTGCTGCCGGGCATGCAGGCGGCCTTCGTCGACATCGGCCTCGAGCGCAACTCGTTCCTCTACGTGGACGATGCGCAGCCCGGCCGTGCCCAGGTAGAGGGCGAGGAGGTCTCCGCCCGGGGCGGGCAGCGCCTCACCATCAAGGACCTGGTGAAGACCGGCCAGGAGGTCCTCGTGCAGGTGGCCAAGGAGCCCATCGGCACCAAGGGCGCCCGGGTGACCCGCAACATCACGCTGCCCGGCCGATTCCTGGTGCTGATGCCCCAGGTGGACTACGTCGGCGTCAGCCGGCGCATCACCGATGAGCGGGAGCGGGAGCGGCTGAAGCAGATCGCCCAGTCCGTCAAGCCCAAGGGCATGGGCCTGATCGTCCGCACCGTGGCCGAGGGGGCCGGGGAGGAGGAGTTGGCCCACGACGCCGCCTTCCTGGAGCGCCACTGGCAGCAGATCGCCGCCAGGGCGGCGACGGTGAGGGCGCCGGCCCTGGTCCACCACGACCTGGGCCTGATCCACCGGCTCGTGCGCGACGGCCTCGACGACACGGTCAGCCTGTTCATGGTGGACCAGCGGGCCGCGTACGACACCGCCATCGAGGTGGTGGAGCTGCATGCCCCCCAGTTCCGGGACCGCATCAAGCTTTATACCCGCACCGACCAGACCCTCTTCGACTACTACGGCGTCGAGATGGAGATCGAGAAGGCCATGCGCAAGCGGGTCTGGCTGAAGAGCGGCGGCTACATCGTCATCGACCAGACCGAGGCGCTCACCGCCATCGACGTGAACACCGGCAAGTTCGTCGGCTCCACCAACCTGGCGGACACCGTCTTCAAGACCAACATGGAGGCCGCCCGGGAGATCGCGCGCCAGCTGCGCCTCAGGGACATCGGCGGCATCATCATCATCGACTTCATCGACATGGACCGGCCCGACCACCGGCAGCAGGTGATCCAGGCCCTGGAGCAGGAACTGAAGCGCGACCGCACGCGGGCCAACATCCTGGGCCTCACACAGCTCGGCCTCCTGGAGATGACCCGCAAGAAGTCGCGGCAGAACCTGAGCGAGGCGCTCACCAGGCCGTGCCACTACTGCGACGGCAGGGGCAAGATCTTCAACGAGGAGACCATGGCGCACCGGGTCCGGGCGGAGATCCGGCGCATCATGAAGCAGTCCTCCAGCGAGGCGATCCTGATGGAGGTGCACCCCTCGGTGGCCGCCCTGCTCATCGGCCCCGGCGGTGCGAACCTCAGGGCGCTGGAGAACGAGCTGGCCCGGACGATCTACATCCGCGGCAACAGCGAGATCCACCAGGAGTCGTGGAGCCTGAAGGCGCTGGGCACCCGGGAGGAGGTGGAGGCGCGGGCGCTGCCGGTGACCGCGGGCCAGGTGATCGACCTGCGCATCGACGAGGCCCACGCCACCAACCCCAGCGACGGCATCGCCCGGGTGGACGGCTACGTCATCGACGTGGCCGACGCCGGCCGGCTGGCGGGAAAGGTCGTGCGGGTGGAGATCGTGAAGGCCTACCGCACCTATGCCAAGGGCAGACTTGTAGAGGGATGAGACCCGGATCTGGCCGCACCAGATCCGGGTCTCCTTCTGCTATACCGCTGCGGTTGCCCCGTTCTCCCGCTTCCAGGCGAACATGGCGTCCAGCTCCCGCTCGGTGGCAGCGATCTCCGCCTGCTTCTGCGCCTCGCTCCAGCCGAGCAGGGCGCCCATCTCGTCGGCGAGGGCAGGCAGGTAAGGCCGGCCGTTGTGCGGCGTGAAGAGCATCAGGTCGGTGCGCCGCTGCACCACGTCGAGGAGGTGGACGGCCATCTCGGCCTTGACGGCATGCCGGGCCTGGGCCAGCCGCCAGCGCAGCTCCGGGTCGGGCGCGGAGACAGCCCGGGCCTCGTCGGCTACCTGCGCCAGGGCCGTGCCGTAGCGGTCGGCCAGCCGGTCGATCAGGCTGCCGGCGGTGCCGATCTCCCCGGCCAGCCGGCGCTTCTGCTGCTCGTCGGGCAGCTTGCCCTGCGCTCCGGGCAGGAGGGCTGTGCTGGCCGCCAGGTGCGCCTCGCTCCGGGTCGCGGGGAAGACGTCGTCGACGATGTGGCTGGCCATCGCCCGGAAGGCGGTCAGCTTCCCGCCGCCGACCGTCACCAGCCCCGAGTCGGTGCGGAAGAGCTTGTAGTCCCGGGAGGTCGCCGAAGGGTTCGCCTCGTTCTCGGGCTTCAGGAGCGGCCGGAAGCCCGACCAGCCCGCGATGATGTCCTCCTCGCTCAGCCCGGCCTCGGGGAAGAGGCGGCGGGCGGCGTCCACCACGTAGTCGACGTCTGCCCGCGCAATCGAATAGGCAGCGGGGTCGCCGTGGTGGTCGGTATCGGTGGTGCCGATGTAGGTGCAGTCGCCGGAGGGCACCGCGAACATCATGCGGCCGTCGCGGCCCCGCATCACGACCGCGTGCCTGATGGGCAGGCGGCGGTGCGGCACCACCAGGTGGACGCCCTTCGTGAGGCGCAGGATGGACGGGGCGCCGGGGTCGTCCAGGCGGCGCACCGCGTCGGCCCAGGGACCCGCGGCGGCCACCACGCGGGACGCCCGGACGTCGAAGGCCTCGCCGCTGAGCTGGTCCGCCACCGTGGCCCCGACGATCTGGCCGCGGCCGTCCTTGCGGAAGCCGGTCAGCTTCACGTAGTTGGCCACCGCGGCGCCGTGGGCGGCAGCGGACTGGATGACCTCGAGGGTGAGGCGGCCGTCGTCCGTGCGGCAGTCTGCGTACAGGGCGCCTCCCTGGAGCCGGTCGGCGCGCAGCCAGGGCTCCCGCTCCCGCAGCGGCCCGGGCTTCAGCATCCGGTGCGGAATCGGGTTGGTCCTGCCGGCGAACCAGTCGTAGAGGGTGAGGCCGACGTGCAGCATCCAGAGCGGGTCGGGGTCGCCCTCGTAGACCGGGAAGAGGAACTCCGTGGCCTTGACCAGGTGGGGCGCCATGAACAGCAGGTTCTGCCGCTCCACGACCGACTCCCGCACCAGGCGGAACTCGAAGTTCTTCAGATAGCGGAGGCCGCCGTGGATCAGCTTGGTGGACCGGCTGCTGGTGGCGTAGGCGAAGTCGTTGGCTTCGACGAGCCCCACCTTCAGCCCCCGCAGCGCGGCCTCGCGGGCGACTCCGGCCCCCGTGATGCCGCCGCCGACCACCAAGAGGTCGAAGGGTTCTGAGGCGAGGCGCTGGATCATCTCCGTCCGGTTCATGACATACCCCCCTCTCAACAACGGAAAAAGGAGAGACCACGGGCAGGCCAGGGGCACCGCCGCGCGGGCGGTTCCTCCGGACTGCCGATGGCTCTCCTTCTCTCCACCATCGAGCTATGTAACCATATTATACGATCTTGTTTTGTTGTGCGTCAACAGACGGCCCGTGCCGCCTACTTCCTGGACGCCCGCCTGCGGCGGAAGTAGACGATGGCGCCGGCGATCGCGGCCAGGCCGCCCACCGGCACCGCCCCCGCCCGCCAGTCACAAGGGATGGACGTCCCGCCGTCGTTGATGGTGCAGCAGAAGTTCACGCCGCAGTCGTAGAACACCTGGCCTTCGAGCTCCTCGGCCAGCTGCTCCGGGTCCCACGATTCATCGACCGGCAGATGGGTCCTGGTAACAGGCCTTAGAGACAAACTGCAACCCTCCTTTTCGCCGGAACTCATCCTCCTCGGGATACGGCTGTTCATGCCCCCTGGCGCGCCGCCCCCCTTCGCAGCAGGGGTCCCAGCCACCGGTACAGCCGCCGACCCGCGCTGAGGACCAGCACCGCCCAGGCCGCACCCTGGAGCACCACCCAGGCGCGCTCCCGGGTGAGGCCCCCGGTCGCCGCCAGCAGCAGTTCACGTGGCAGGGCGCCTGCGAGGAATTCCGACCAGCGGATCAGGCCCCAGGTGAACGCGGCGAGGAACAGCGCGTTCCCCAGTCCGTAGGCGGCGATCACCAGGCGCTGCACGGGGCCGTACGCGGGGAGGAAGGCGTCGCGCACCCTGCCCAGGGTGGCCCACTCCGCCAGCTGCCCCCAGCCCCGGCGGGCCAGGTTGACGATGCCGAAGAGGTGCGAGAGCATCCAGTAGCCGTCGAAGCGGAGGAAGGGCTGGAGGTTGGAGAGGGTCGCGACGTCGCTCAGCAGCGCGAGCAGCGCCGCCGGGGTGCCCGGGTTGAGCAGGTAGTGGCCCCAGAGGAGGCTGCCGGTGAGGAACTGGAAGTAGATGCCGCCCGACGCGATGACGAAGCGCTGCCGGCGGCTGGCGGTCCAGATGTTGTCGACCTTCGTGTAGAAGACCGGAAAGACCACGTTCAGGCCGGCGCCGACCTCGCGCACGGCCAGGCCTGCCGCCCGCGCAGCCGCCGCGTGGCCCAGCTCGTGCAGGAGCCCCGCGGCGAGGAGGATGGCAGCCAATGCCGCCAGCTGCCCGGGGGCAAGGACCGACCACGGATCGGCGGCCAGCGCGAGCAGCCTCGTGCGGCGGAAGGCGGCGTAGGGCGCCAGGCGCACGGCGGCGGAGAGGAGAAGGAGCAGCGCCACCCACCGCGGCCGGAAGAGGAACGCCAGCCCAGCGGCTGCCGCTGCCAGGCCGGGGCCGCTGAAGAGGCGGAGGCGAACCTGGCCGAGCCCGTTTCCGACTGCCGGTTCAGGGCTCTCCACAGGCGCCTCCCCGGCGATGAGGCCGCGTTCGGCCAGCCACCGGATCACCCTCCCGGCCGCCTCTGCCGTGACGGGTGAGCCTGTCGCCTCGGCGGCGAGGCGCGCCAGTTCGGCCGGCGTCCGCGTGCCGTCGGCGTTGGCGGCGATGTGGTAGATCAGCGGGTGCACCTGCCACTCCCGGCCGGCAGGGCCGGCCAGAAGGAAGGCCGGCAGGCCCTGTTGATCGAGCTGCTGCAGGATGACGCCCTGCGCCAGCGCCGGCCGCTCCATGGCACTCCCCCTCAATAGCCGAGCTCCCGGTGGACGGGCACGCCGGACAGGTCGTCGCGCAGCGCGACCGCCTGCTCCACGTGGCAGCGGAACAGTTCGGCGAACCCGTCGCAGAAGGCGCTGTCGAACCCGTCGCCGCGCTGGAGCGCACGGATCCCGCAGCCGCCGCTGCAGAAGAACACGTAGCGGCACGTCTGGCAGGCGGGGATGCTGAGCCCGTGCCGCTCCAGCCAGCGGCCGAGGCGGTCCTCGTCCAGCTCCAGCTCCGGCCAGAAGCGTCCCACCCTGCCGCCGGGCACGCCGATCGCCTCCCAGCAGGTGTACACGCCGCCGTCGGCCGCGAGGACGAACATGTTCAGGTGGGCGCCGCAGTAGGCGGGTGTGAGCGCGGCCAGCAGCCGCTCGCCGAGGAGGTGCGCGACCTTCCTGCGCAGCGCGCCGCCGGCCACGGCCAGCACGTCGCGCCCAAAGCGGGGACGGTAGACGGCGTTCACCTCCCGGACCAGCCGGATGACCGCCCGCTGCAGCCTGGCGGACTCGCCCTGGCCGCCCTCCCCGCGGATGGGGGCGCAGTAGGCCGCGAAGAGCCCGTGCCCCAGCCAGCCGTACCGGTCGAACTCGGCCACCAGGTCCGGGACGGAACCGAGGCTCTCCCAGCCCGCGTTGACGCGCAGCGAGACCCGGACCCCCTGCGCAAGCGCCAGGTCGACGTTGCGCTTGATCCGCCAGTACGTACCCCGGCCGTCCGGGGTTCGCCGCTGCCGGTCGTGGACCTCCGGCGGGCCGTCCAGGGTGATCTGGACCGACTCCAGCCTGCCGGGGCCCAGCCAGCCGCGGAAGTGGTGCAGCTCGGTGCCGTTGGTCACCGCGTCGAAGCGGTAGCCGAGCTCCATCCCCCTCCGGAAGACGTGTTCGAGCACCGGGCGGTTGGCGGCCAGCAGCGGCTCGCCGCCGAACAGCAGGATGCGGCTCACCCGTGCGCCCCTGCGTTTCTGCAGCGCGGCCATCGCCCGGAAGGCGGCGTCGGCCATCTCCGTGCTCAGCGACGGCGACGCGGCCCCGCCGGCGCGCAGGAAGTTCTGGAAGCAGTAGGCGCAGCCGAGGTTGCACCCGAGCGTGGGCACGAGGATGAAGCTGGCGCTGTGCGCGGCCCTGTCCCGCAGCCGGCGGCCGATCCGGAGGGCCGTCTCCCGCTCTTCCGCGACCGTCTTGCGCGTGATGTAGCCGCGGCGCATCATGTATGCGAGGTCCTGTTCCGAGAAGAGGTCCCAGCGCATGGCCCGCATGTTCCGTGCCCAGTCGCCGCCGACCCGGTCCACGGCGCCGGAGATGCCGTGCACCAGAACCGTCCCGCCGGTGCGCTCCAGGGGGACGAAGATGGTGTAACTGCTGAGCCTCATCCCACCACCCTCCTGTCCCACCGCGAGGCCGCCACCCGGATCAATGATAAGAAGATTTCTATAGAATGTACAGATCTATCTTGCGAATGGCGACGTCCGGTCCCACTTCGCGGGGCGGTGTCAGGGTCAGAAGTTCGAGAGGTGCCCCTGCATTGACACACGTGGCCAAACCATGCTAACATTACATGTCGCCTCCGCGCGCCTCTGGCCATGCTCAGGGGGTTGTGGTGGCAACCGCTCGGGGCGGGTTCACCAAACCGCCGACAGGCGTACCTGGCTCCGGCGAGTCTACATCTCGGAGGTGTTCCGTTTGACTTACGCGATCGTGGAGACCGGTGGCAAGCAGTATCGGGTCCAGGTGGGCGACACCCTGCGGGTGGAGAAGCTCGGGGCCGCCGAGGGCGAGAGCGTCGTCTTCGACAAGGTCCTGGCGATTGGCAAGGACGGCCAGGTGACCGTCGGCACGCCGTACGTGGACGGGGCCAAGGTGACCGCCAAGGTCGCCGCCCAGGGCAAGGCGCCGAAGATCATCGTCTTCAAGTACAAGGCCAAGTCCAACTACCGCCGGAAGTCCGGCCACCGGCAGCCCTTCACTGCGGTGACCATCGAGGCCATCGAGGGGTAGTGCCGTGATCACGGTCCGGGTGGGCCGGGCGGAGGACGGCTCGGTCGTCTCGCTGCGCACCGAGGGGCACGCCGGCTACGCGGACCCGGGCGAGGACATCGTCTGCGCCGCGGTCACTGCGCTGGTGGTGACGGCGCTCATCGGGCTCAAGCGGGTTGCCGGTCACCCCCACGAGGGCCGGGCCTCGTCAGGGAAGGCCTGGTGCAGGCTGCTGCCCGGCGGCACTCCGGAGTCCCGGCTCAAGGCCGTGGCGATTCTCGAAACCGTGGTCCTCGGCCTCAAGGATATTGCGAAGGATTACAAGGATTATGTCCGCGTGACGGAGGGAGGCTAACCGCATGTTCCTGCAGCTTTTCGCCAGCAAGAAGGGCGTTGGTTCGACCAAGAACGGTCGTGATTCGAACCCCAAATACCTGGGTGTGAAGCGGAGCGACGGCCAGATCGTCACCGTGGGTGAGATCATCGTTCGGCAGCGGGGCACCAAGATTCACCCCGGCGCGAACGTCGGCCGCGGCAAGGACGACACCCTGTTCGCCCTGGCCGACGGCATCGTGAAGTTCAGCCGCAAGGGCGCCGACCGGAAGCAGGTTTCGGTCCTGCCCATCGAGCTCGCCCTCGAGGCGTAAGGCGGAAACCCGAGGCCCCAGCACCCCGGCGGTGCTGGGGCCTCTTCCGCCGCGGGCGAATACTAGCCACGAGAAACCGGTCTGGGGCGTGATACCATGTTTGTGGATGTCGCCCGCATCTACGTGAAGGGCGGCGACGGGGGGCGGGGCTCCAACTCGGTCCGCCGGGAGAAGTACATCCCCGAGGGCGGGCCGTGGGGCGGTGACGGCGGGCGCGGCGGCAACGTCGTCTTCGTCGTGGACCCGGGGCTGAACACCCTCGTCGACTTCAAGTACCAGAAGCACTTCAAGGCCGAGCGGGGCGAGCACGGCGGCACGAAGGGCATGCACGGCCGCAAGGGCGAGGACCTGGTGGTCAAGGTGCCGCCGGGCACCGTGGTCAAGGACGACGACACCGGCGAGGTGCTCTTCGACCTGGTGGAGCCCGGGCAGCGCGTCGTCGTGGCCCGGGGCGGCCGGGGCGGGCGCGGCAACATGCGCTTCGCCACGCCCACCAACAAGTGCCCCACGTTCTACGAAAAGGGCGAGCCGGGAGAAGAGCGCTGGCTGCTCCTGGAGCTGAAGGTGGTGGCAGACGTCGGGCTGGTCGGCTTCCCCAACGCGGGCAAGTCCACCTTCCTTTCTGCCGTGAGCGCCGCCCGGCCCAAGATCGCCAACTACCCCTTCACTACCCTGAACCCCGTCCTCGGCGTGGTCGAGGTGGGCGACGGCCGCTCCTTCGTCATCGCCGACATCCCCGGCCTGATCGAGGGAGCGCACCAGGGGGTGGGCCTGGGCCACGAGTTCCTGCGCCACGTGGAGCGCACGAAGGTGCTGATCCACGTACTGGACGGCGCCGGCACCGAGGGCCGCGACCCGCTGCAGGACTTCGACGTGATCCAGCACGAGCTGCGCGCCTACAACCCGGAGCTGGCCGACCGGCCGACCCTCGTGGCCTTCAACAAGATGGACCTGCCCGAGGCCCGGGAGAACCTGCCCCGCGTGCAGGCGGAGCTGGAGGCGCGGGGCTACCGGGTGTTCCCGATCTCCGGCGCCACCCGCGAGGGGTTCCGCCCGCTGCTCGCGGCCGCGGCGGACCTGATCGCCGCCTGGCAGCCGCCCGAGCCGGCGGCCCCCGCGGAGGAGAAGGTCTACCGGCCGAAGGAGGACGACTGGCGGGTCTACCGCTACGGCGGCGTCTGGCACGTGGAGGGCAAGGAGATCGAGCGGCTGGTGGCCATGACGATGTGGGAGAACGACGAGGCGGTGAGCCGCTTCCTCAAGATCCTGAAGCTGAAGGGCGTCGAGCGCGCCCTCCGGGAGGCGGGGGCGGAGGACGGCGACACCGTAAGGGTATACGGCATCGAGTTCGAGTTGACGGACGATCCCGCGTGACGGGCCGGGGCGCGGCCCCGGCAGAGAGGATGGAGAGAGCGTGGAGCTGCGCGGCAAGCAGAAGCGATTCCTGCGGGCGATGGGCGTGACGATGAACCCGATCCTGACCATCGGCAAGGAGGGCGTCACCGAGGGCGTGATCGCCCAGGCCGACGGCGCCCTCAGGGCGCGTGAGCTGATCAAGGGGCGGGTGCTGCAGACCGCCCCCGACGAGCCAGAGGCGATCGCGGCGGAGGTCGCAGGGCGCACCGACGCCGCCCTGGTACAGGTGGTGGGGCGGAACTTCCTGCTCTTCCGCCGGAATCCCGAGGAGCCCAAGATCGAACTGCCCGACTGACAGGGGGTGGTGCGGGTGGCACGCGTCGCCATCCTCGGCGGCACCTTCGACCCGATCCACCTGGGCCACCTGGCCGCGGCGCAGGGGGTACTGCACCTGACGGGCGTGGAGCGGGTGGTCTTCATGCCCAACCGGCAGCCGCCCCACAAGGAGGGGCAGGCGGTGACCCCGGCGGTCCACCGCACCGCCATGGTCAGGCTGGCGATCGCCGGCAACCCGGACTTCGCCTTCTCCGACCTGGAACTCCGGCGGGAGGGGCCGTCGTACACCATCGAGACCGTCCGGGCCCTGCAGGCGGAGCGGCCGGACTGGCAGGCTTCATTCATCATCGGGATGGACAGCCTCCTGGAGATCCGCACCTGGCGGGAGTACGAGACCCTGCTCCAGGCGGTGGACTGGCTGGTGGTGACCCGGCCGGGCTACGACACGACACGCGGTCGGCGGCTGCTGGCGGAGCTGGGCCCGCGGCTCAGCGCACGCGTCCGGCTGCTGGAGATCCCTGGCGTGGCGGTCTCGTCCACCCACCTGCGGCAGCTGGCGGCCCGGGGCTACCCCCTCCGCTACCTGGTGCCCGACGAGGTGGCCGCGTACATCGAGGCGCACGGGCTCTACAGGAGGTGAGTGCCGTGGCGGAGTGGCACGCGCTGGAGGCGGCGCTGCAGGCGCGGGTGACGGGCGAGCGGCTGGCGCACACCTATCGGGTGCTGGAGACTGCCCGCCGCCTGGGCCGGATTCACGGCGCCGACGACGGGCAGGTGGCGGTAGCCGCCCTGATGCACGACTACGCGAAGCCGCTGCCCCCCGCGGCGCTGCTGGCGGAGGCGGTTCGCCTGGGGCTGACCCCGGACCCGGTGGAGCGGGCCCAGCCGCACTTGCTGCACGGACCCGTGGCGGCCGCACTCCTGGCCGAGGAGGGGCTGGTGACCGACCGGGAGGTGCTGCAGGCCATCGCCAGCCACACCACCGGGCGGGCCGGCATGAGCCTGCTGGAGAAGGTGATCTACCTCGCCGACTACGTCGAGCCGGGCCGGCGGTTCGCCGGGGTGGAGGAGATCCGGGCCGAGGCCGAACGGGACCTGGACCGGGCGCTGCTCGGCGCCCTGAACAACTCCCTGGTCTACCTGGTGCGGCAGGGGTGGCTGATCCACCCCGCATCGGTGGAGGCCCGCAACTGGCTGTTGCAAGAGTTGCAGCGATAGCTTCCGCAAGGGGGGAGCATCGGCGGTGAGCTGGGGAAAGAGGGTGGCCCTGGGCGCGGCGCTTCTGCTCGTCGCCGGCCTGGCCTACGTGGCCACGTCGCTGGGCGTGGCGGTGAACCGGAGCTACGCCCCCGTCGACCCCGATGTGGCCCCGGAGGTGCGCGCGGCCCCCGTGCAGCCGGGGGAGCGCATCAACGTCCTCGTCATGGCGCTCGATCAAGACGCGCTGCGCACGGACGTGCTGCTGCTGGTCTCCTTCGACCTGGAGCAGAAGCGGGTGGCGGCCATCCAGATCCCGCGCGACACCAGGGCCTACCTGGCGGGCAAGGGGACCATCGAGAAGGTGAACCACGCCTAC
Organism: Symbiobacterium terraclitae; assembly: GCF_017874315.1. Classification (NCBI taxonomy): domain Bacteria; kingdom Bacillati; phylum Bacillota; class Clostridia; order Eubacteriales; family Symbiobacteriaceae; genus Symbiobacterium; species Symbiobacterium terraclitae. The sequence goes on from NZ_JAGGLG010000039.1 coordinate 31,004, forward strand.
GTCTACGGCATCGTCGACGAGTACGGCAACATCGACCCGGACGAGGTCTTTCCGTCCAACCTCCGCACGTTGAAGACGGTGGAGGGGCTGCTGGGCGTCCGCATCCACCACACGGTGGTCGTCGACATGGCGGCCTTCGTCCGGGCGATCGATGCCATTGGCGGGGTCGAGGTCGACATTCCTTTTAAGATGGAATATGACGACCCATATCAAGACCTGCATATCCATTTCGAGCCTGGACCGCAAGTACTTAACGGTCAGAAGGCGCTTGAATACGTCCGCTGGCGACACAACAATGATGGTACAGGGTATCCCGACGAGGACCTGGGCCGCATCCGCGCCCAGCAGGCGTTCATGCGCACGGTCATCGCCAAGGTGACCAGCCCCGGCAGCCTGGTGCGGCTGCCCGCACTGCTGCAGGAACTGGCGGGGTACGTGGAGTCGACCATCGAGCCCTCCCGCCTCCCCGCGCTGATCGCGCTGGTCGCCGGCCTCGACCCGGGTTCCGTCGAGATCACCACCCTGCCCGGGACCAGTGCAAGCCTCTACGAGGTGGGCCTTGACCAGTACTTGAACTACTACCTGCACGACCCGGTGGCCACCCGGCAGCTCGTCGACCGGCTGGTCCACGGCATTGACCCGGAGCTGGCCGCGGAGGTCCGGGTGGAGGTGGCCGCAGCAGCGGGTGACCCCCGGGCGGAGGCCATCATCGGCCGCATGGCGGAGCAGGGCTTCCAGGTCGGGCGCACCGATCCGCCGGCCGAACTGCCCGCGGCGGTGCGCGTGGAACCCAGCGGGGACGCCGCCGGTAGCCTGATGGTGGCCCGGTCGCTGCTAGGAGCCTGTCCGGGTAACCGCACGTGAGATAGGGGCAGACTCCCAATGATTGGATATCAACGATCGTGCCTACTTCTTCATGCGCTGTCT
>NZ_JAGGLG010000040.1 GCF_017874315.1 Symbiobacterium terraclitae
ATGCGGACTGTTCTTAGGCTACAGTGCCAAGTGAAACGAGCAAAGGCACAGGGGGGACTTGAACCCCCTAGTCACGTAGACTGCGAGGCGTACCACGGACAGAGCAGGGATGGAACCTCCCTGCTCTGTCTGCGTCCAGGTCCTGTTCAGCTTGCCAGGGCCCTCTGCCTGCCGGGGTCAACCCTCCCGGCCGCCAGGGCGACGGCAGCACCCAATACCATGAAGCACATCCACGGGAGAGCACCCTGGTGTCCCTGCTGGGAGAGCCAGCCCCCAAGCGTGTTGCCCAGCGCCCCGCCCACGGCCCATGCAAGGCTGGAAAGGCCGTAGTAGGAGCCCAGCGCGCGTTCCGGGGCGATCTCCGCGATGACCGCATCAATCGCGGGCATGGCCAGGACCTCCCCCAGGGTGAAGACGATTACCGCGGCGTAGAGCGAGATCAGGTCTCCCGCGAAGCCTGCTGCCATCAGCCCTGCCCCGCACAGTGCCGCCCCCCAGCGGAAGGCGTTCAGGGAGGCAACCTTTCGGGATACCGGAATCCAGGCCAACTGGAGCACAACCGCACCGATCCCGTTTACGGTGAACAGCGTGGCAGCCACCGCTGCGGCGGAGGCGCTGTGTGGGGCCATCGTCGCGGCCCGCAGGGGCAGCGTGGTGGTCAGCTGACTGTAGATCACCGTGAACAGGATCGTCATCACCGAGAACTGCCACATGGCCCGGTTGGTGAGAGTCGCCATGATCAACCGCCCGAAGCGCACCCGTTGGTCCTGGCTGCGTCCGAGCCTGGGCACGAACCGGAGGACGGCGAGCAGCAGCAGGAGGTGTGCGGCGCTTCCTGCCAGGAAGGCGGAACGCACGTCGTAGAGCGCCAGAACCGCACCGGCCATGGGGCCAACGGTCGCACCGAGGTTGTTGGCGATCTGGCGCGCGGCGAAGACAGACTGTCGGTTTTCCGGGCCAGTCGCCTGTGCGAGGGCCGCCCGGATGGGCGGACCGAACAGGGAGCCTCCCAGCGAGGCGAACAGGGCGGCGATTGTCACGGTGTACACCTGGGTGGACGCGGCGAACAGCGCGTATCCGATCACCCGCAATCCCAGCCCCAGGAGGAGGATGAACCGGCGGTCATACCGGTCGGAGAGAATTCCGCCCACCAGGGTGAGCCCCTTCTGCACCCCGACGCTGATGGCCATGATGCTGCCCGCGGTCAGCGGTGAAAAGGCCAGTTCGGTGGTCATGTACACGGCGAGCAGGGGAATGACCATGAAATACCCCAGGTTCATGGCGAAAAACCCGGTCAACAGCACGCACAGTTCAGCCGTGAGGCCCCGAAAGATACCTCCGGTGCGCCCTGAGCAGTTGTGCATTCAAGACAACCCCTCGTCGGTTTCTTGAATGCATTTTACCAAGGTCCACACCAATCGGAAAAATAGATTATAATGCAGGATAGATCGATACCATCGAATGGAGGTGAGTCTCCCTGGAGATCTCCCAGCTAAAGGCCCTGGTCACGGTGGTACGGCACAACGGGGTGGTGCGGGCGAGCAAGGTGATGCACCTGGCCCAGTCCTCTGTCACGGCCCGCATTCGGGCGCTGGAAGACGAACTCGGCGTCTCCCTGTTCGACCGGAACGGCCGACACCTGACCCTCACCGCCTACGGCGAAACGCTTCTGCCCTACGCGGAGCGGATCACTGCCATCGCGGATGAGGCCGAGTCCGTCATCGCCGGAATGCGAGACCAGGCGCAGTGCCACCTGGCTCTGGGCCTGGCCAGCAGTGCCCCGTATCTCTTTGATGACCTGTACAGGGAGCTGACGAAGGCGCTGCCGCACTTGAAGCTGCACATCCGGACAGGCCACACTGGCAGGCTCTACCAGATGCTGCAAGATGGGGTCGTGCACGCCGCGATCATCCGCCCTGTCGAGGCCGCCCCTCAGGTGTCACTGGTTCCCCTCTATGAAGATGAGACGATCTTGATCAGCGACTCCCGCCGCGCATGGCCGGCGGCCGTCCAGCCCGCTGACCTTGCGGGCGAACGACTGGTCGTCTTCGATCCCGGGTCCGCACATGCGGCTGCCGTTGACCAGTGGCTCCGCGCACATGGACTGTCATGGGAACCGACCATCTACACCGATGATGTGGAAGTGGCAAAGCAAGCTGTAGCGAATGGCGCAGGACTATGTTTTCTCTCCGAGTTGACGGTATCGCGAGAGATCGCCCGCGGCCAGCTGAGCAGGGTCCCCATCCGAACGGGCCTGTCGCGGCCCACTGTGCTGGCCTATCGCACCGGCCGGGTGCCCGTGGAGGTCTTGGCGCGCGTTCAAACAGCGTTCGCCCACGTCGCGGCGCGCTGTCGCCACCCCGACAACCAACTCGCATAGGTGGCTCAGCCGGCATGCGCCACCCGTACCGAAGGAGGAGGACGAGCACATGGGCTGGAGCGCGCCGGACTGGGTGATTGCCCCGGTCTCCCGGGGTGATGGTCTGGCCGGGGTGTGGCGCGGCTTGGTTGAGTTGCACCAGTTGGGCCTGGTTCGCACACTGCCCAGGATGGGTGCCGTGGAACGCTACCCCTCGCTGTCGACGGCGCTTGAGCGTGACCTGCCGCTGCCGCACGAGGTACAGGGCGTTGAACCCACGGCTGCTGTCCCGCGCCTGGCCGGTTCCGCTTCCACGCCCAGGGCGCCCCTCCACGGGCGCGCTGTCGCGCGGGCAAGGGACGGGCGACCGTCCTGCGGTCGCCCGTCGCATGTGTGTAGAGCGTGAGTCCGGCGCGCCCCGGGGGGCTGGGGATCGCGCACGGCCGGGTTCGCCCTCAGATCGCCCGGGTCACGAAGTACAACAGGAACAGGCCGGCCACCGCGTACATGGCCGGGCTGACCTCCCGCCACCGGCCGGCGGCCGCCTTCACCAGCGGGTAGGCCACCAGCCCGAAGGCGATGCCGTCAGCCACCGAGAAGGTGAGCGGGATCAGCAGGATGACCAGGAAGGCCGGGATGGCCTCGGTGAGGTCATCGAAGGGAATTGACCGCAGCGGCTCGCACATGAGCGCGCCGACCAGCACGAGCACCGGCGCGACGGCTGAGGAGGGGATCAGCCCGACGAGCGGCAGGGCGGCCAGCACCGCCAGGAAGAGCACGCCCGCCGTCACGGCCGTCAGCCCCGTCCGGCCGCCGGCAGCGATTCCGGCCGCGCTCTCGCCCGCGGCCACCGTCGGCGTGCCGCCCAGCAGGCTGGCCGTGACGACCGCCAGGGACGTCGCCTGCAGCGCCCGCGGGAACTTCTCCTTCTGCGGGAGCAGGCCGTACATCAGGCCCAGGTTCTCGAAGAGCACCACCAGTGCAAGCGAGAAGGTGGCCGCCCAGAAGGGCAGCGTGGCGATGCGCCGCAGCGAGAGGGCCCCCGCCACCTCGGCGTACGCAGCCAGGGAAGGCGGCTCGATGCCCGCGCCGCCGGCGTGGCCGCTCACCCAGGCCAGGAGCGTGCCCGCCGCGATGCTGATCAGGAAGGCTCCCGGCACCCGCCGCACGTAGAGCACCACGGCGACGGCCAGCGTGACCAGCGTGAGGACGACGGCAGGCTCGCCCAGCTTGGCCAGCGCCACCAGGTTGGCCCCGCCGGAGACGATCACGCCACCCTGGCGGAGGCCGATGAAGGCCAGGAAGAGGCCGATGCCCGCCGAGGTCGCGGCCTTCAGCGACGCGGGGATGCCCCGCAGCAGGCCGTGGACCGCCGGGCTGAAGGCCAGGGCGGCGCAGAGCAGCCCCGCCGCGGCGACGACCCCCAGCGCGTCCTGCCACCGCAGGCCCATCCCCTGCACCAGTGTGAACGCAAAGATCGCCGCATCGCCGAGACCCGTGACCGTCATGAGGGGAGCGTTGGCCCAGAGGCCCATCGCCAGCGACCCGGCCCCCGCCGCCAGCGCCGTGGCCACCGAGGCCGCTGCCAGCGGGATGCCCGCCTCCGCCATCAGCCTGGCGTTCACCACCACGATGTGGACCCCGGTGACGAACGAGACGAGTCCGGCCATCACCTCCCGGCGGACCGTCGTGCCGTGCGCCTTCAGATCAAACTGCCTTTCGAGCGTACGCTTCACAGAACCCACGATATCTTGTCTCCAATTCTCAAGTCCCTCCACCCACCCGTGAGCGGTGCTCACGCTGCCCATGATAGCACAGGTAAACCCCGCCGTCACTGGACGGCGGGGTTCAGAGTGCTGAGCAGTGCAGAGAGCGGTTTCGGCCGCCCCAGGTGGAACCCCTGGCCCAGCTCCACGCCGATCTCGCAGAGCTGGCACCGGGTGTCCTCGTCCTCCACCCACTCGGCGACCACCTGAAGCCCCAGGTCCCGGGCCAGCCGGTTGATCGCCTCCACCACCGACCGGTTGGCCGGGTTGCGCGCGAGGCCCACCACGAAGGAGCCGTCGATCTTGACTACGTTCACCGGCAGGTTGGCCAGCGCGGCCAGCGACGAGAACCCGTGCCCCAGGTCGTCCAGCGCGAAGCGGCAGCCCAGGGCGCGCATCTCGTTCATCCACGCGCGCAGGGCCTCGGCGTCGCCCGCCCAGGCCGTCTCGGTGATCTCCAGCGTGAGCCGGTCGGCCACGTCCTGCGCGCGCTGGACGCGCCGGGCGATCCACCGGCGCTGGTCAGGGTCGCGCAGGCTCTGTCCGGACAGGTTCATGAACAGGTTCAGCTCGGGGTGCCCCCGCAGCACGGCGATGATCTGCTCCAGGCACCACCGGTCCACCTCGGGCATCAGCCGGAACTCCTCGGCGGCGCTCAGGAACACCCCGGCGGGATGCATCTCCCCGTCCTCGTCCCGCAGGCGCAGGAGCGCCTCGGCGTACGCGGTACGCCCGCACTGGAGGTCGACGACGGGCTGGTACTCCAGGAAGAGGCACCCGCCCCTCAGTGCAGCGGTCAGGCGCTTGCCCCAGCGGGCCACGGCCTGCAGCGCGGCGAGTTCGTCGTCGTCCGGAGGGGGCAGGATCCTGCCCTGGCCCCCCTGCTGGGCACGCCGCAGCAGCAGTTGACCGATCAGCAGCACGTCCTGGGGCTCCATGCCCGGGACCACGGGCACCAGGCCGGCGCAGAAGCTGACCCGGCTCCGCCGGCCCGCCGCCCGGCCCACCGATCCCAGCCAGCGCTGCATCTGCAGCGCCAGCTCGTACCCCTCCTGGGTGGGCACGCCGGGCAGCAGCAGGGCGAACTCGTCGCCGTCCAGGCGGAAGGCCGTGCCCTGCGTCCGGGTGCAGGAGATCAGGGCTGCCGCCACGGACTGCATGAGCGCATCGCCGGCGTCATGGCCGAGGCTGTCGTTGGCCAGCCGCATGCCGTCCACGTCCAGGACCATGAGCGTCCCCTCCCGGCCGTCGGCCAGCAGGTCGCCCAGGCGACGGATCAGCCCAGACCGGCCCCCGAGGCCGAAGGCGTTGTCCGCGGCGGATCCGGCGGGTTGTGAGCCGGCAGCCTGGTCGGCCAGGTTGCGGCTCAGGAGGAACAGGAACACGGCGGTTGCGATGACGAAGAGAAACCCCTTCACGGTCTGCACGTTCCAGCCCAGACCGACCGTGTCCAACCACCGGTCGGCGACGCGGTCTGACCCCCAGATCCAGACCAGCGAGACGCAGAGGTAGACCAGCGAGGTCAGGGCGGCTTTCCGGGTCGCGGGCGAAAGAGACGAGAGTCGTTTCAAGCGCTTCACCCCGCGCCAATTGCAACATCAATATTGCCTACCCAACAATATCACAATCGTCACTTAACGCTATAGGGTGCAGACCCGTTCACGGGCACTAGCCCGAAGCGGGTGGCGCGGGGGTATAAAGTACTCACACGGACAGAGACCGGTGGCTGGCCAGGAAGTGCAGGTACGCCTCCTTGACGGGCCGGCCGAGGATCTCCTCCACCGCCCTGCGGTAGACCCGGATCTGGGTTCCGTAACGGAGGGCCGCCTGTTCGGGCTCCCGCCGGTCGGTTTTGTAGTCTACCAGGACGTACCCATCTTCCTCCTCCAGAAGTAGGTCGATCATGCCCTGCACGATCACCACATCGTCGCAGGCAACCGCCGCCGGGAGGTCGGGGTAGACCTCCGACGCCGGCACGGCCAGCGTGAAGGAGAGCTCCCGCCGGACGCGGTCGGGCCTCTGGCGGATGCGCAGGCCCAGCGGCGAGGCAAAGAAGCTGGCGATGGCCTCGGTGTCCACCGCGGCCGCCTGCTGGGCCGTGAGCAGCTCCCTGCGCACGAGGCCGTCCACCTGTGCCGCCACGTCTGCCGCATCCAGCGGGCGGGTCAGGTCCAGGTGCTGCAGCACCAGGTGCATCACCGTACCCCGTTCGGTGGGCGAGAGCCCCTTGCGCTCCTCCTGGAGGAACCGGGGCCGGCCGGACAGGCTGCTGCCCGCGGGCTGCGCCCGCTCGTCCTCACCGGACCCGACCAGGGGCTCGCCCGGCGCGTCGGCGTCGGGGTCGAAGTGACCCTTCAGCTCGGTCACCGACAGCTTGCCGAAGCGGCGCACCACCGGCTCGTAGGGGTAGCGCCAGGCAAAGCGGGCGCGCAGCGCCTCGCCCAGGGCCTCATCCAGAGGCCGGTCGAGGGGCTCGGCCGCGCCGATGCGCGCCCAGTCCAGCTCCTCCCGCTCCCCGCCGGCACCCGGGAGCTCCAGCAGCCGCTGCTGCGCCTCCGGGTCCCAGATGGTCACCTGCCAGCGGGAGCGGTCGCCCAGGACCTCGGCGTCCAGGCCGGACGCCGTGTCCAGGGACAGGCCCGCCAGGGTGCGCAGCGGCTCGCCGCCGGCGTGGCGCAGCACTGCGGGACCCACCCAGTCGAGGTAGTCGTCGGCCGAGAGCAGGAGCGACTCCGGCAGGGCCCACCCCGCCACGGCGGCCGCCCTGGCCCAGCGCTCGCAGCGGCTGCGCAGGCGCGCTGCGCTTCCCACCAGCACCAGCCGCTCCCGCGGTCGGGTGAGGGCGACGTAGAGCACGCGCAGCTCCTCCGCCAGGCTGGCGAACCGGGTCGACTCCCGCACGGCGTGGTAGGCGAGGGTCGGGTACTTCACCCGGACCTCGGGGTCCACCAGCATGGGGCCGAAGCCCAGTCCCCGCTCGAGCAGCAGGTCGCCGGAGAGATCCTGCCGGGCGAACTTGCTGCCGAGGCCGGCCACGAAGACCACCGGGAACTCGAGACCCTTGCTCTTGTGAATCGACATCAGCCGCACGACGTCCTCGCCCTCGCCCAGGGCGGGCGCGGCGCCCATGTCGGCCGACTCGGCCCTGAGCCGCTCGATGAAGCGGAGGAACCGGAAGAGCCCCTGGCGCGCGAACTGGTCGAACTGGCGGGCCCGCTCGTAGAGCGCGAGCAGGTTGGCCTGCCGCTGCGACCCGCCGGGCATGCCCCCCACGTAGTGCAGGTAGCCGGTCTCCTGGAAGATCTGCCATACCACCTGGCTCAGCGGCCGGCGCCGGGCGAGGGTCCGCCACCGCTCCAGGGCGCCGAGGAACCGGGCGAGGACCTGGTCCAGCCGGCCCTCATCGGCCTCGGACCCGCTGACGCCGCCGTACGCCGGGGCGGATTCCGGCGCAGTCGCAGCGGCGCGCTCGACAACCCGTTCCGGGCCGGCCACCGGATCCGCAGTCGCGGCGGCTTCCGGCCGGCTGGCCGCAGGCGTGGCGGCTGCCAACAGGGCGTCGTAGAAGGAGCCCCGGGGGTCGGCCAGACGGATGCGGGCCAGGTCGGCAGCGGACAGGCCGACGATGGGCGAATGGAGCACCGCGGCCAGCGCGATGTCCTGCCGGGGGTTGTCGAGGATCTGCAGGAGGCTGAGGAAGACCTCCACCTCCGTAGCGCTGAAGTAGCCCGTGGCCATCTGGCCGTACGCCGGGATGCCGGCCTGGCTCAGCACCTCGATCACCGTGTTGACCCGCCCGGTGGTGGCCCGGAGCAGGATGACGATGTCGCGATGCTGTACCCTGCGGTACGCCCGCGCCTTCCGGTCCCAGACCTGCAGGGGCGGCCGGTCCGGCGTTCCGTCGACCATCTCCCGGATGCGCCGGGCGATGAGGCGGGCCTCCCGCTCGATCGCCGTCAGGTCGGCCAGCTCGGCTGCGAGCGCGTCGCCGTCGTCGCCGTCCTGCCCATCGGCACCGTCCGCCTCGCCGCTCGCCTCGGTGTCTCCCGCATCGCTGCCGTCAGCCCCGCCGGATCCCTCGCCGTCCAGCAGGTGCAGCTCGACCGGGGGCTCGGTCGGGCCGTCGCCGCCGGCAGGGAGCGGCGGGTAGCCGGCGCGGTAGACCAGCTCGGCGTCGCGGTCGTAAGCGATCTCGCCCGCCTCGGCGGTCATGATCTGCCGGAAGAGGAAGTTGACGGCGTCCACCACGCCCTGCCGGCTGCGGAAGTTGGCGCCGAGCACGATGCGGGCGCCGGGAGCGGCGTCTGCCGAAGCGGCTTCGGCGTTCCCCCGCCAGGGGCGGTACGCGGCGTACTTGGCCAGGAAGAGCCCGGGGTCGGCGTGGCGGAAGCGGTAGATCGACTGCTTCACGTCGCCCACCATGAACCGGTTGGGCGGGCCCTCCTCCCCGTCCCGGGCCACCAGCGTCAGGATCGCGTCCTGCACGCCGTTGATGTCCTGGTACTCGTCCACCAGGACCTCCTTGTAGCGCGCCCGCAGGTCCCGGGCGACGTCGGAGGGCACCAGTCGGTCCGGGGTGGAGGCAGGGTCGCGCAGCAGTTCCAGGGCGAACCGCTCCAGGTCGTTGAAGTCGATGGCTGACTGCGCCGCCTTGGCGGCCCGGAACGCCGCGGCGAACTCCCGCACGACCTCGCCCAGCGTGCGCAGGTGGGGGGCCACCGCCCGCAGGTCGGCCAGCCAGTCGGCCGCGGGGCGGCAGAAGTAGCGCTCCTGCAGCTCCTTCACGGCCTTCTTCGCCGCGTTCCGCAGGCCCTGTGCGGCCTCCTTCAGCGCCTCGTCGACCGCGCCCTTCCCCGTCCCGGGCAGCCGACCGAAGGCGATCCCCTGGACGGCTTCTGCCATCTCCGCCCAGGTCTCGGCCTCGGCTGCCCGCCGCACCGCGGCCTCCTCGGCTTCGAGCAGGTCAGCGTACGCCAGGGGGCCGAGCGGCCTGCGCGCGAGGCGGCCCGCGTCAGCCAGGGAGTCGGCTGCCCGCAGCAGCGTGAGCCTGACCTGCCGCCGGAGCGGCGGCCACCAGGGCAGGTCGTCGATGGCGGCGCCCTCGGACACGTCGAAGCGGGCCAGGCTCTCCTCCAGCCACTCCTCGGGCCAGGGCAGCGACTGCATGTGGTCGTAGACCGCGAGCACCAGCTTCCTGAGGCCCTCGTCGTCCCGGCCGCCGCCGTAGCGATCCACCAGGGCGTGGAACGGCCCGTCCTCCTCCTCATCGAAGCGGCGGGCGAAGAGCTCGTCCAGCACCTCGTGGCGAAGGAGCAGCGCCTCGTGCTCCCCCATCACGCCCACCGACGGGTCGAGCCCCAGCCGGTAGAAGTACTGGCGCACGAGGGTGAGGCAGAAGCTGTGCAGCGTGCTGATGGACGCCCGGCCCAGAAGGGCCAGCTGCCGCTGCAGCCGTTCGTTCTCGGGGTCCTGCGCCAGGGCCGCCTGCAGCGCGGCGCCGATGCGGTCGCGCATTTCCGTGGCGGCGGCCTCGGTAAAGGTGACGACCAGGAGCTCGTCCACGTCCATGGGGTCTGCGGGGTCGATCAGCCGCCGGATCACCCGCTCCACCAGCACCGCCGTCTTGCCGGAGCCGGCCGCGGCCGCCACCAGCAGGTTGGCGCCCCGCGCCGTGATCGCCTGCTCCTGCTCCGGTGTCCAGCGCACGTCACCGCTCAACCGACTCACCTCCCGCCGCCACCCGCTGCCACACGTCCGCGGTGGCGATCCTCTCCAGCCGCCTGTAGTTCTGCCCCTCCACGCCGGGGTCGAACTGGCAGACCGGCCGGTACTGGCAGAACCGGCACGGCGTGGCGCCCGCCAGCCGGTAGGGGGCAACCTCGGCCTCGCCCGCCATCACCCGGGCGGCGCACTCGCCCACCACCCGTTTCAGGTGGCCAAACAGCTGCCGGAACTGCGCCTGGTCCGCCACCGGCGAGCCCTTCCTCACTGTGCCGTTCTGGTTCAGCCTGGCCTGAATGAGTCCCATCCCGTCGCCGTCCATGGCGATGATCACCGCCGGATCGGCGCTGACCAGCCCCCGGGCCTGGTACTGCCGGCGGCGCCGGCGCCGGAGCTCGTCGGCCGGCTGCGGGGCCGGCAGAGACTCCAGGGGGTCGTGGACCGGGAAGTAGAGCGCTCCGGCGGGGATGCGCGCCCCGGGCAGCAGCGCCTCACCGCCCTCGACCACGGCGCACAGGTAGAGCAGGAGCTGAAGCGCCAGGCCGTGGTAGAAGTCGCCGAGCCTCAGCTCGCGCCGCGCGGACTTGTAGTCGATCACCCGCACCAGCCAGCTGCCGTCGTCCGCCTGCAGCGCGTCCACCCGGTCGATGCGGCCGCGCAGCAGCACCCGGTCGCCGCCGGGCAGGCTCACTTCCACGGGCGGCAGGCCGTCCTCGCCCTCGCCGAAGGGCACCTCCACCGCCACGGGACGGAACCGACCGTGGGCCACGTGCTCGCCCAGGAAGTCCAGCGCCGCCCGCAGCGTGCGCCGGATCACCCGGAGCAGGTAGCGGTGCTCGGGGCTGGAGAGCAGGATCTCGCTCTGCAGCCGCGGGGCCAGCCGGTCGACCAGGCCGTCCATGCGGCTCGTCGCCTCCTCGGGGGAGAGCGCGTCCCAGGCGAGGCCCTCCGCCTGCAGCTCCCGCACGAAGAGCGAGAGCGCCGCGTGGTAGAACAGGCCGAACTCGGGCGCGCTCACCTGGAACTGGGCACGCTCCTGCAGCCGCAGGGCGTATCCGGCGAAGTGGCGGAAGGGGCAGGCGAGGAACGACTCCAGCCGGCTGACGCTGGTCACGAGCCGCTCCCCGTAGAGCAGCCGGGCCAGGTCCGGCCCCAGCGGCGCCCCGCGCCGGCGGAGCCACTCCTCGTAGCCGACGGCCGCGAGGACCGGTGCGCTCGCCTCCCGCAGCGCGGGGTCGGTGACGGCCCACTGGTAGAGGTCCAGCCAGCCCGGGTCCAGGGCGTAGCCCGCGCGGGCCTGCCGCAGCGCCCGGGCGACGGCGGCTCCCAGCTGCGCCGGCGTGGTGACGGCCTCCAGCGCCTCGTGGGCGGAGGCCGCAGCGGGGACGGCCGGGCGCGGCCTCAGCTCCGGGAAGAGGCGGCGCAGCCGGCCGACCACGGGCGAGGGCGCCGCCGCCCGTCCCGACTCGTCCGCCAGAGGGTAGCTGATCCAGAGGAAGTCCGAGCCCCGGGTCAGCGCCACGTACGTGAGGAACTGCTCCTGGAAGAGCCGCTCGAGGCTGGTGGGCCCCACGTCGAGGCCGTCCTGCTTCAGCCGCTCCCGCTCCCGGTCCGTGAAGATGGCGTCCTCCGCCGGCTGTGGCGGGAAGTCCTTCTCGGTGGCGCCCAGGATGAGCGTGACCCGCACGCCGGCGTGCCGGCTCCGCTCCACGGTGCCCACGATCACCTGGTCGAGGCCGGGGGGAATCAGCCCGAGCCGCAGGCCGTCCAGTCCCGCGGAGAGCACCTGCAGGTACTCCTTCGGGGTCAGCCGCTCTTCGCCCAGCCCCTCGACCACCTGGTCGAACAGCTCCAGCACGCCGGTCCAGACCTGCTCGTGCTCCCGGGCCGTCTCCAGGTCGCCCTGCCGCTCGGCGTCCGCCTTCCACGCCGCCAGCTCGCGGGCGACCTTCAGCTCGTCCAGCAGCTGGAACAGGCAGGTGGTCAGCTCCCGCACCGTCAACCCCTGGCGGCCCCGGCGGGCGATCCGCCGGTGGAAGGCCAGGAGGGGCGCCGTGGCCCGGCTGCGGATGCGGTGGATGCGCTCCAGCAGGGCCAGCTGCCCGGCCCCCGCCGGCGCAGCCTCCTCCTCCAGCGTGTAGCGGCGCAGGTACTGCCAGGGCTCCTGCTGCTGCCAGGCGCCGCCCCGGATGCCGTGCTCGATGACGTAGTTCTCCAGCAGGTCCACCTCGTCGCGGCTGACGCCGGCGAGATCGGTCTTGAGGTAGCGGAAGACGGGGCCATAGGCCCAGTCCTGCACCACCACCTCCAGCGCCGACCGCAGCAGCTCCACCAGCGGGTGGTGGGCCACTGGCCGCCGGCGGTCGATGAACGCCGGGATGCCGTGCTCGGCGAAGACGGTGGCCGTCAGGTCGCCGTAGCCGTCCAGGTTGCGGGCGACCACCGCGATCTCCCGGTAGCGGAGCCCCTCCTCCCGGACGAGCCGAAGCACCTCCCGGGCGGCCGCCGCCACCTCCTCCCGCCGGTTCTGCGCCTCGACCAGGGCGATGCGCCCGGGCGTCCCCGGCCAGGCCGGCGCTGACTGCCGGAAGAGGTAGCGCTCCACGTGCGCCAGCTCGGGGGCGCCGCGGAAGCGGGGGCTCTCCTGCAGCAGCAGGGGCGGGTCGACCGCCACCCCGTGCTCGGCGGCCAGCGCCATCAGCTGGTCGTAGGTGGTCAGCGCCGGGTGGAACAGGTCTGCCGGGCTGTGGTGCCCCCCGGCCTTGTACAGCTGGCCCGGTGCGATGCAGAGGCTCACGTGGACCTGCCGGGCCGAGCGCATCACCGCGGCCAGCACCGCCAGCTCCTGCGGCGTGAAGCCGTTGAAGCCGTCCACCCAGACCTCGGCACCGTCCAGCAGCCCGCTCTCATCCAGGCGGTCCGCCAGGACGGTGAGGTAATCGTCGGGGTCGGTGAACCTGTGCTCGGTGTATGCCCGGAGGTCAGCCATCACCAGGGAGAGGTCGTGCAGCTTCGCCCCCAGCGCCGTCTCGCCCAGGCCCTCGGCCTCCAGCTGGGCCAGCTGCCGACGGAGGCTGTCCGGCCCCTGCTGGTAGCTGCGCAGCTCCCGGATGGAGCCCGCCACCCGTTCGATGAAGCCGGGCTTGTCCGCCACCTGGTGGAAGAGCCGCAGCTCACCCCGCCGCCGCTCCAGGAGGGCGCGCAGCACCATCTGCTTGCCCAGGTCGGAGAGCGGCGGCAGCGCAAGGCCGCCGACCTTCAGCGAGACCCGCCAGGCCAGCCGCTGGAAGGAGAGCACCTGCGCCCGCACGATGCCCTTCAGCCGGCCGCCGCTCAGCAGGGCCTGCTCCACCTGGAAGGTGGCCTGCTCCGGCACGAGCAGGATCAGCGGCGGGCCGTCCGGCGCGGCCAGCGCCGCGCGTGTGAGCTCGTCCAGGCAGACCTGGCTCTTGCCGGAGCCGGCGCTGCCGATGATGAAGCGCACGCCCATGGTGGGACCTCCTTCGTGTCGTACTCCCTGGTCCTATGTGCGGTAGACCCCCGGGCAGCAGTGCTTGGCGCTCCGGGCGCCTTACCCTTGTAATGCTCCTCGGCAGGACGGGCGTGCTCGCTCCGCTGCGCTCGCGCCGTCCTGCCTGCGGAGCTCTGAACTCAGCGCCCTGATGCGCCTGCGCCTCTTCTGCCCGGGGGCCGATCGCCCGGAACTCGGCGCCCAGGCCGCCAACCACGCCGTGACGCTCCTCGGCAGACGAGCGTGCTCGCTTCGCTGCGCTCACACCGTCCTGCCTGCGGAGCTTTGCACTCAGCGCCCTGATGCGCCTGCGCCTCTGCTGCCCGGGGGCCGATCGCCCGTGAATCGGCGCCCAGGCCGCCAACCACGCCGTGACGCTCCTCGGCAGACGAGCGTGCTCGCTTCGCTGCGCTCACACCGTCCTGCCTGCGGAGCTCTGAACTCAGCGCCCTGATGCGCCTGCGCCTCTGCTGCCCGGGGGCCGCTCGCCCAGGGACGATCGCCCGGGCCCCCCGCGGCTCTGTAAGGGACGCCGGTCCGGCACGGGCCCTACGCCCGCTCCAGGCGCAGGCGGCTGCCCCGGCCGCCGGGCTCCGCCGGCTCCACGATCACCCGGCGCTGCAGCCGGGCGCGCAGCTCGGCGACGTGGCTGATGACCCCGACGTGGAAATTGTCGTAGTGCAGCCGCTCCAGGGCCGTGACCACCGTGTCCAGCAGCTCGGGGTCCAGGGTGCCGAAGCCCTCGTCCAGGAAGAAGAACTCCAGGGGGTAGCGGCCCCGCAGCTGGATCTGGGCCGAGAGCGCGAGCGCCAGCGAGAGCGAGGCCAGGAAGGTCTCGCCGCCCGACAGGCTGGCCACCGCCCGGCGGGCGCCGCCGTTTGCGTCGTCGCGCACCAGGAAGCCCCCGTCGCGGTCGAGCTCCAGGGCGTACCGCTGGCGGGTCAGCTGCCCCAGCTGGCGGGAGGCGTCCGCCGCGACCCGCTTCATCTGCTCCTTGGCCAGGAAGTCCACGAAGGCGTTGCCCCGCAGGACCTTCTGCAGCTCCTCCAGGTTCGCGACCTGCTCCGCCAGCGCGGACCGGCGCTGCTCCAGCTCCTCCCAGCGCCGCTGCCGGGAGAGGATGTCGTCCAGCACCTGCTCCGCCCTCGCCCGCGCCTCGCGGTTCACTTCGGCGGCGGTGCGGGCCTGCTCCAGCCGGGCGCCCCAACCGTGCCACTCGTCCTCCGTGAGGCTGCGGCCGTCCAGCTGCCGGATCAGCTCGGACCGCAGGTTCTCCAGCCCCGCGCCCTCCTGCTCGTGGGCCCTGATCCGCGCCTCGAGTTCGGATTGCCGGTCCGGGCTGCGCAGCGCGGCACGGGCCTCGGCGCCGTCCGCGAAGCCCGCGGCCTCCAGGGCTGCGGCAATCAGGGCCGCGGTCTCCGCATCCCGCTGCGCCGCCAGTTCCGCCTCCCGCTGCGCGGCCGCCCGGGCCGATTCGGCCTGGCCGCGCCGCCGCTCCGACGCCTCCCGCGCAGCGGCCGCCGCCGCCTCGTCTTCCTCCAGCTGGCGCAGCCTCGCCTCCACGCGGGCCAGCTGCGGTGCCGCGGGCGCGCCGCCCGAGAGCCGCCCCCACTCGCCCTCGACCTCGCTCAGGCTCTGCTGGGCCTGCGCCAGCTCCACCTTCCGCTGGTGGAGCCGCTCGGTGTAGTCCTGCAGCTTCCGGCGCAGCTCGGCCAGCCGCTTCTCCTGCGCCTCCTGCTCCTCCCGGAGCTGCTTCAGCGACTGCCTGAGCGCCTCGGCCCGCCGGTCGGCCTCATCGATGCGGCGCTGGGCGGACTCCACGGCATCCGGGTCCATGTCTCCCCTCGCCGCATCGAACTCGGCCTGCCGCTGCATCGCACCCTGTTCCAGGGCGTGCAGCTCCGCTCCGGCCTCGGCCGCGGCGCGCTCGGCCGCCTCCGCCCGGGCCCGCAGGCCGGAGGCGTTCGCCGCGGCCCTGGCCAGCAGGGCTGCCTGCTCCTGCTTCTGCTGCTGCAGCCGCGCGAGCTCGGCCTGCCAGGCGTCGAAGCGCGCCCGGCGCTCCCGCTGCTCGGCGGCCTCGCGCTCCAGAGCGGCCGACAGCGCATCCGGCCCCAGCTCCCGCCAGACCTCCGGGAGCTGGCCGCGCACCTCGGCTGCCTGCGCTTCCGCCCGGGCCAGCGCATCGCGGGCCTCCGCCGCGCGCACGGCAGACGCACTGGCGAGCTCGGCCCTGGCCAGCCGCTGCTGTGCGGCCCGCTCCAGCGCCAGCTCCGCCTCACGCAGTGCGGCCTCCTGCCGTTCCAGCTCCGCCTCCGCCGCGCTCAGGTGGGCGGCCGCCTCGGGGCTGACGGGATGGGGATGCTCCAGCGATCCGCACACGGGGCACGGGGCACCCGGCCGGAGGCTGGACACGAGCGCCGCCGCGTGGGCCCCGCGCCGGGCCTCGGCCACGGCTGCCCGCGCCGCATCCCGGGTGTCCCTGGCCGCGTCGGCCGCCTGCCGGAGCCCCGCCTCGACCCGGGTCGCCTCCGCGAGCTCCCGCTCTGCCCGCTCGGCCTCGTCGGCGCGCGTCCGGTACTCGGCCCGCCGCTGTTCTGCCTCCCGCAGGAGCACCGCCAGCGTCCGGATCTGCTCGCCGACCCTGCCCAGCCAGGTCTCCGCGGCCCGCAGGTCCGCCTCATCTGCGGGCCTGTCCGCCTCGAGCCGCGCCGCTTCCCGTTCCAGATCGGCCAGCCGCTGTTCAGCCTCTGCCCGCAGGGCCTCTCCCTGCTGGGCCGCCCGCCTGGCCGCCGCCACCTCTTCACTCCGCTGCTGTGCGCGCCGCCGGCCCTCCGCCAGCAGCCGCCGGGCCTCCCGGAGCCGGTCGAGACAGCGCAGGGCCTCGCTGACCCGGGTGCGCACCTCGGACGGGACCTCGAAGGCGGCGATCTCTTCCCGGAGGGCTGTATCCCGGGCGAGCAGGGCCTGCCTGTTCTCCTCCGCCTCGTTCAGCTGGCTGGAGACCTCGGCGCAGAGGGCCTCGCCCTTCGCCACGCGCGCGGTCAGGTCCGCAACCTGGCCGCGGGCCGCCTCGAGGCCGGCCTCCAGCGCCACCGCCCGCTGCAGGTCCCGCTGCCTCCCGGTGAGGACGGGGAGCTCAGCCATGCGGCTGCTCCGGGCCGCCTCATGGGCCCGGACGGCCTCGGCCAGCTCCGCCAGGGCGGCGGTCAGGGCCTGCTCCGCCGAAGAGAGCTGCGCCGCCGCCGCGCCGGCCCGGGCGACGGCCTGGTCCCGGGCCTCCAGGTGGGGGCGAACCCCCTCGGCACGGCGGGCCGCGTGCAGTTCCTGCCGCCACGCCTCGACCGCCTGCGCATTCCCCTGCCACGCCGCGAGCCTGTTCTCCACCTGCCGGAGCTCCTGCTGCAGCTGCCAGACCCGCTCCCAGGTGCGGTAGCCGGCCTCCGCGGCCTTCAGCTCCTGTTCCGCGGCCGCCAGGGCGGCCTGTGCGGCCTCCAGCGCCTGCCTGGCCGCCGCGACGGCCTCGGCGGACGCGTCACCCAGCCCGGCCTGCTCGGCCTGGACCGCGACCAGCTGTCCCCGCACCGCCTGCAGGCGCTGCTTCAGGCGCTGGTTGAGTCCGGTGCCGTACTGCTCGAGCGCGAAGATGCGCTGCAGCATCTGCGTGCGGTCGCTGCCCGACAGGTGGAGGAACTCGGCGAACTGGCCCTGGGGCAGCACGACGGCGCGGGTGAAGTCGTCCAGCTGGAGCCCCAGTAGGTCGACCACACGCTGGGTCACCTCCCGCTCCCTGTCGGCCAGCACCTCCTCGGCCCCGGCATCCAGCCGGACCAGCCGGGCGTGCTCGCTGCGGACGGAGGGGCCGTCCTTCTCCCGCCGGTAGGCCCGTTCCACGCGGTACGTCTCAGGTCCCAGGCCGAACGTGAACTTCACGTAGAGCCGGTTCTCGGCCTGGTTCACGATGCCCGTGGTGCCGCGCTCGGCCCGCCCCACCTTGCCGTAGAGAGCGAGGGTAATCGCATCCAGGATGGTCGACTTCCCCGCGCCGGTGGGTCCGAAGATGCCGAACAGGCCGCCGTCCAGGAGCCCTGCGAAGTCGAGCTCCTGCTTCTCGCGATAGCTCTGCAGCCCTGCGAACTCCAGCCGGACCGGCCTCATTCCTCCCCCACCTCCGACTGGTCGTTCACCAACTCCAGGAAGAGCCGCACCAGCGCATCCGGCGGGGAGCCGCCCCGCTCCTGCTGGTAGAACCGGACGAACTGCTCTGCGACGGACAACTCGACCGGCTCCGCGGTGGCCGCCACCTCTTCCACGCTCGGGAGCACCGGGTGGATGTGGATGATGTCGGGCCGCAGGGAGCGCAGGCGGTGGATCTGTTCCAGCGTGAGGGGATGCTCCAGGTGGACGGTGAGGTCGATGAACGCCGTCGGGTCCTTGCCCTCGGCGACCCAGCGCTCCACCTCGGCCAGGCCCCGGGCCTCCCATTTCACCAGCGGGCGCCCGACGGAGATGGGGATCTCCCGCACCACAGGTTGCGTGTCGCCCGGCCGGACGTCCAGCACGGTGACGCCCTTCTGGTAGCCGACCTCATTGAAGGAGAAGGAGAGCGGCGACCCGGAGTAGCGCGTGAGCGCCGCCGCCCCGTGGATCCACTGGGGGCGGTGCAGGTGCCCGAGCGCCACGTACTGGGCCCCGGAGGGGACGGCGTCGGCGGGAACGGTGTAGGCGCTGCCCATCTGGATCGGCCGCTCCACGTCGCTGGTCTCTTCGCCCCCGGCCATGTAGATGTGGCTGGTGATCAGGCGGACGGCGTCGGGCCGGAAGCGGCTCGCCGCCGCCGCAAGCCAGCGCTTCACCTGGTCTGCATAGGCCAGCTGCAGCTCCTCCTCGCCCAGCGTGTCGGCCATCAGCTGCTTCAGCCGGGACTCGGAGGGGTAGGCCAGCGCCAGCACCACCGCAGCGTGCTCCACGCCGGGTACGGTCAGCTCGACCCAGCCAGGGCCGGACGCGACCCGCTGGACCCGGTCCGGGCCCGGAGTGTGGGTTCCGGGGTCGTCGTGCGGGTAGCCGAACAGGGTGGCACCATGCCGCTGGGCGAGGGCGCGGACGGCCGTCAGCCGGTCGGGCGAATCGTGGTTGCCGGCGATGGCCACCACGGCCCGGCGGCCGTTCTCGCCCAGCCGGGCCAGTGCGTCGCACCAGAGCTCCTCGGCCGACGCCGAGGGGTTGACGGTGTCGAACACGTCGCCGGCGATGAGCACCAGGTCGATGGCCTCTTCGCGGACGATGGCGCACAGCTCGTCCACGAACTGCGCGTGCTCTTCCTGCCGGCTGCGGCCTTCCAGAGTGCGCCCCAGGTGCCAGTCGGCGGTGTGGAGGATTCGCACGGGCCCTTCCTCCTCTTGCGCAAGTAGGTTTGGCAGAGAGCTTCTTGACGGAACGGGTGTTCTCCTTCCGCATCCACGGGTGATTTGGCGGATGAGAACGGGTCACAGGCCAATGTGAAGAAATAACCGCAGCTGGTAAGAATTTACGTGGGGGACTTGCTGACCACCGGCGACCTCCGCTTTTTCGGCAGCCTGCGGCGCCACCTCGTGCGACTTCGTGCTACTTCACGTCTGAACCACCGATCTGAGCGGTCCACCGGCCCACGCACCCCCGCCCATCGCAGACCCTTCAATCCTGAAGTGTCACTTTTTCGGCAGCCCATGGCGAGACCCCGTGCGACTTCGTGCTACTTCACGGCTGAACCACCGTTCTCTACGGTCCACCGGCACACGCACCGCCGCCCGTCGTGCACCCTTCAATCCTGAAGTGTCACTTTTTCGGCAGCCAACGGCGACACCCCGTGAGGCTTCGTGCTACTTCACGTCTGAACCACCGATCTGAGCGGTCCACCGGCCCACGCACCCCCGCCCATCGCAGACCCTTCGATCCTGAAGTGTCACTTTTTCGGCAGCCAATGGCGACACCTCGTGCGACTTCGTGCTACTTCACTTCTGAACCACCGATCTGAGCGGTCCACCGGCCCACGCACCCCCGCCCGTCGTGCACCCTTCAATCCTGAAGTGTCACTCTTTCGGCAGCCAATGGCGACACCCCGTGAGACTTCGTGCTACTTCACGTCTGAACCACCGTTCTCTACGGTCCTACCGCCCCTGCACCCCCGCCCGTCGCACACCCTTCAATCCTGAAGTGTCACGTTTTCGGCAGCCAGTGGCGACACCCCGTGAGACTTCGTGCTACTTCACTTCTGAACCACCGTTCTCTACGGTCCACCGACCCAGTCACCCTTGCCCGTCGCACACCCTTCAATCCTGAAGTGTCACGTTTTCGGCAGCGCATGGCGACACCCCGTGCGACTTCGTGCTACTTCACGGCTGAACCACCGTTCTCTCCGTTCCTACCGCCCCCGCACCCACCTCCGTCGCAGACGCTTCGACCTTGAAGTGTCAGCCGCTCGGGCAGCTAATCACCGACACGATCCAGGCGGAACTCCGTGAGGAGGTTGTATGCCTCGCTCACTCCCAACTCGGTGAACATGAAGCACTTCTTATGGACCGTGATCAGCCCGGCCGCCTCCAGCCGCTGTAGCAGAATGTCGAGGGCGCGGCGCTGGCACCGCGGCGGATCAAACTCTTCGTTTCGGGTGGAAGACAGATAGAGCAGCATGAGCAGAAGGTCCTCGGCCACCCGCTCGGGCGCGGGGCTGCAGCTGATGTCGTCGGCCGGCCCGCACGCGGCAGACGCCGGGGCACCCCACGGGTCGTCTTCGGCCGTCCCCTCACCCGCCCGCTCGGGCGAGTTGCGGTGCTCAATCCCGGCTGAAGGCTGGGGTGCGAGCGGCGCAAGGGTGCCCGGTTCAAGCTCGTGCACCAGGCACAGACGGACGAGCGGCGAGAAATCCGGGTCGTCCAACAACCACGCTGTTCCGGGGTTCCTACTCCTGGCGCATTCTTGGCAAACGTGCTCCCGGTGCCCTCGTCCCGTGAACTCCTCGTTGGGGAGACTCCGGCCGCATTCGTGGCAGAAGTGCCCACGACGTCTGCGCGCCATGTCACTCCCCCACCGCGACGCCCCGCTCCTCGGCGGCGGCGACCAGCCTGTCCAACAGCTGTGCGGTGGCCCGCACGTCGTCCATGGCCCGGTGATGCCTGTCGGCGTGGATTCCCCAGTGGTCCAGCAGCGCCTCCAGCCGGTGGCTGGGCAGGACGGGGAAGAGCCGGCGGCTCAGCCGCATGGTGCAGAGGACCGGCCCCGCGTACGGGGCCATTCCCGCCCGGGCCAACTCCTGATTGAGGAAGCGCAGGTCGAAGGAGGCGTTGTGGGCGACGAGCAGCGGTTCGTCGTAGAGCACCTCGGCCATCAGCCGCCGGATGGCCAGGATGGTGGGCGGAGCGCCGGCCAGGTCGGCGTCGGTCAGTCCGGTGAGTTCCTGGATGAAGGACGAGAGCGCACAGCCGGGATTGCAAAGGGAGTGGAACTCGAACCTGCGGTCCCGCTCGAAGCGGGCCGCGGCGATCTCGATCACGCGGTCGGCGGGGCCGAGACCGGTGGTCTCGAAGTCCAGTACGACGTAGGGGCGTTGCAGCATGGGGCAGCCTCCTCCGGGTCTCACTCCGTTCCGGAGGACTTCCCTGGAAGCGGCGGCGATTCCTGCCCGAAGCCGGTGGGCCCCGCCCCTTGCCGCCGCGAGCCCGACGCGTTACAATGGCGGTAACTTCATGCAGACAGGTTCCTCGCCTACCCTCTTGTTCACGTCGACAAGGGGGTAGTGTGCTTGTTTGCCCCCTTGCGGCCGATTGGCGAGGGGGTTCAAGCATGACCGACCGTGAAATGCGGAAGGCACTCAGAGCCGTAGTGACCAAGGCCGTGAACCGGGCCGATCCCGTGTATCTGCTTGAGATGGGGGCGCCGGATGACGAGTACGAGCCGGAGATCCTCAGCCTGATCGACGGTCTGGCGGATGCCTGGCCCGACCAGCAGAAGGTGTTGCAGCTCTGTGCAGACGTTTTCATCCCCTGGTTCGGACCGCAGGCGCCGAGTCGCAGGCGCCTGAAACGGCTTGCTGCCGAACTGGTGAGGGGCCTGAACGCCTTGGCCAGGAGCGCAGGGACCCGGTGATGGCTTCCGTGGATCACCGCAGCCGTCTATCCGATCCGCCGGGGCTTCTCCCCGACCACTGGTCGGATTCAGGGTCAGAAAGCCGACGAGGTAGGGACATCGCTCCCTACCTCGTCGACATGACGCGCCCCTGTTGGAGTTGCACCTGACCGTCATCTCACCCGCCCTGCGTGCGAACCCTGATCTCCGACGGCGGGACCTCGAGGAACCGCTCATCGCCCTCCCACACGATGCGGAGCCGGATGGGGTTCAGGACAGCATCCCTCACCGTTTCGACCTGGTCCCAGTCGAATGGGGCGAACGTATGCGTGATCCGCCACGCGGGCTGACTTGGGGTCACATCGAAGCGGCGACCGCTGATGGGAAACACGGGTGCGTCCTTCTCGGGGATGAGCATCCTGTGCGCCATCTGCTCGGGGTAGAACACAGCAACCCTGAGGTCGGTGAGGTCCTCCTCCATCAGGGATTCAAACCGGAACTGTAGGGTTGCCTGCCCCTTGGCAGCCTCCTCGGGATGGGGCTCCAGGACCAGTTCCGTATCGATCGCGAAGTCGGTCGTCTCCGTGATTGGCGTGAAGGTGACCGCCTCGGGCAGCTGGGTGATGTCGTCCTTGGCGCCGCAGCCAACCAGAGTGGCGGCGATAAAGACCATGAGCAGGGCTAGTCTCATCCGTGGGAACCCACCTCCGATGATTCGAATTCTAGCACCAGTTTAGTGGGTCCTTATTGGTGCGGTCAACTTCAGGGCGGACCGGCCCACCACGCGCGGAGCCACCCCGATCGCCGGGGTGGCTCGCCGGGTCACAAGACGCTGCCTACTGCGTCGTCCGGTTGTAGTCCTCGATGCCCTTCGTGATCTCCTCCGCCGCCTTGGTCAGCGCCTCCGCCGACGTGGCCTGGCCCAGGATCACCGACTCCATCGCCGCCTCCACGATCTGGCGGGCCTGCGGGAAGATGCCGATCACCGCACCCTGGGTCACCGTGCTCAGCTTGGAGGCCCGCAGCTGCTCGATGGCGGTGGTGAACTGGGGCCGCTGGGCGTGCCAGTCCTTCAGCATCTGCTGGTCGTAGGCCGCCCTGCGCACCGGGAAGTAGCCCGTGGCCATCGACCACTCGGCCTGCACCTCGGGCTGGGTCAGCCACTTCACAAACTCCCAGGCGGCCCACTGCTCCTTCGCCGACTTGAGGTTCGTGATCCAGACCGACGCACCGCCGATGATCACGCCGCCGTCCACCCCCTGCGGCCGGGGCAGGAAAGCGGTGCCGATCTCAAACTTGTCGCCCACCCCGTTGAGGATGTTGCCCAGCGCAGCCGTGGAGTCCAGGGTCATGGCGATGCGGCCGGCGGCGAAAGCGGCCTGGGTCTCTGACGTCTTCCGTCCCAGGTTGACCGCCGAGCCCTCGTCCACCATGGCCTTCAGCCAGTTCACGAACCGCTCGCCCTCGGGCGAGTTGATGATGGCCTTGGTGGCCCTGGCGCTGCGGCCGTTGTCGTTGTCGACGTAGTGGGCGCCCTGCACCGCCAGGAACTGCTCGAAGAACCAGCCGTAGAGGGCGATGCCTGCGCCGTAGCGGGTCTCGCCGTCCCGGGTAACCGTCAGCTGCCTGGCGTACTGCTGGAACTCCTCAAAGGTGCGGGGCGGCTGGTCGGGGTTCAGCCCGGCCTCCCGGAAGGCATCCTTGTTGTAGTAAACGATCGGCGTTGAGGTGTTGAACGGCATCGAGTAGAGGCGCCCGTCGAAGGTGTAGTACCCCAGGATGTTGGGCTCGAAGTCCTCGACGGAGAACCCGTCGGCGTCGATGAAGTTCTGCATGGGAGTGATCATCCCCGAGTCGATCATGAACCGGCTGCCGATCTCGTAGACCTGCATGATCGTCGGCCCCTCGGGGCCCGCCGCCCGCAGTTTCTGCAGTGCATCGTCGTAGGTGCCCTGGTAGACGGCCTCCACCTCCACCCTATCCTGCGCGCTGTTGAACCGGTCGACAAGCCGCTGCACCGCCTCGCCGGCGACGCCGCCCATCGCGTGCCAGAAGGTGACCTTCACCCGCTCGCCCGGCTGGATCTCGACCTTCTCGAAGCCGCCCCCGGTACCGCCGCCCGCGGAGCCGCCACCCTCCGAGCCGCCGCCGCCGCCCGGCGACGAGCTGCGGCCGCAGCCGGCCAGCAGGGCCACGATCAACAGCAGGGACCAAAGGGTCATCAGAGGCCGCTTGAACCCGCTCACGTGCAGAATCCCCCTCTTTGCCATTCTTGCGATCTGTTGCCGTGCCGTCCTGAGGCTGCGCCTCAGGCGGTCGCATATCTGCCACCTGAACCCTTCCCTCTACCCCTTGATGCCGCCGGCCATCATCCCCCGCACCAGGTAGCGCTGCCCCCACAGGAGGATCAGCAGGGCCGGCACCAGGCAGAGCACCGCACCCGCCATGATCCTGTGGTACTGCATCCCTTCCTCGTTCATGAGGAAGCGCACCCCGATCTGCACCGTGCGCATCAGCCGGGTGTTGGTCACCAGCAGGGGCCACAGGTACTGGTTCCAGGTGCTGAGGAACGTGTAGGCGCCCAGGGTGAGCAGGCCGGGGCGGGCCAGGGGCAGGGCGACGGACCAGAAGAAGCGGAACCGGCCGCACCCGTCGATGCGGGCCGCGTCCTCCAGCTCCCTGGGAACCTGCATGAAGAACTGCCGCAGCAGGAAGGTGCCGAAGGCCGTGGCCAGGAAGGGCAGGATCAGGCCGGGGTACGAGTTGAGCAGCCGGAGCGACCGGATCGTCAGGTAGTTGGGGATCAGCGTGACCTCCCAGGGGACCATCATCGTGGACATGAAGAGGGCAAACAGGGCCGCCCGGCCGCGGAAGTGCATGAAGGCGAAGGCGTAGCCCGACAGGCTGGCCGTGGCGATCTGGCCCAGGGTCACCGCGGCGGAGACCACCAGGGAGTTGAGGAGGTAGCGCGCCACCGGCACCGTCCGGGCGACCTCGGCGTAGTTGGCCCACCGCAGCGAGCTGGGGATGAAGCGCGGCGGGAACGTGTTGACCTCGGCGGGGGGCATCAGGCTGATGGAGACGGCGTAGAGCAGCGGGAAGACGATGACCAGCGCCGCAGCGGTCAGCAGCAGGTAGAGCAGCAGCCGGCCCAGGGGGTTGCGCACGCTCACTGGTAATGCACCCGCCTCTCACCCAGCCGGAACTGGAGATAGGTGAGGATCACCATGACGATGAAGAGCAGGATCGCCTGGGCGCTGGCCGCGCCGAACTCGTACTGCCGGAAGGCCACCTGGTAGATGCGGTAGACGACGGTGTTCGTGGCATTGGACGGGCCGCCCGAGGTCATGATGTCGATCTCGGCGAAGACCTGGAAGGCGTGGATCACGCCCACCACGGCGGCGAAGAAGAGCGTGGGGGAGATCATCGGCAGCGTGATGTGGCGGGTCTTGGCCCAGAAGCCGGCGCCGTCCACCACCGCCGCCTCCAGCAGCTCCTCCGGCACGTTCTGGAGGGCGCTGAGCATCAGCACGAAGTTGAACCCGAGCCGCAGCCAGATGCTCACCATGCCCACCGCCGGCAGGGCCCAGCGCGGGTCGGTGAGCCAGTGGACCCGCCCGATGCCCACGTACCCCAGCAGGTAGTTGAGGATGCCCGACACGGGGTTGAGCAGCATCACCCAGATGGTGCTCCCGATGGCGGCCGAGACGGCGAGCGGCGAGGAGAAGATCAGCTGGAAGAGGCGGGTCCCCCTGAGCGGCTGGTGCGCCAGCAGGGCGAGCGCCAGGCCCAGCAGCAGCCCCACCGGCACGGTGTAGAACACGAAGAGCAGCGTGACCCCCATGCTCTGCAGGAACGTGGAGCTGAGCGTGTTGGCGTAGTGCTCGAGCCCGACGAAGACCCGGGGCCGCCCCAGCGGGTCGGTGAGGAAGAGGCTCAGATAGATGGAGCGCACGATCGGATAGAAGGTGAAGATGGCGAGCAGGGCCAGGCTGGGGGCGAGGTACAGGTAGGGCTCCACCAGCTCTGCCCAGCGGGTTCGGGCCTTCGGGGCCTGCGTGCGCGGCCGGGGTCGCACCGCCTGCTCCGGTAGGCTGGCCAATCGCTCTCCCCCTTTCGGCAGCGATTTTGGGTGAAGCAAGTTATTCCCCCTTGCGGCCGGCTTCTCCTGCCGCAATAATCTGATTTTAACTTAATGAAAGTCCTTTGTTGGCTAACCAGAAGGTCAGGGCATCCCCTGCGGCCGTGGAAGAGGCCGGCCTTCACCGCCCGCCCACACGCACAGCGC
This sequence comes from Symbiobacterium terraclitae, assembly GCF_017874315.1. Classification (NCBI taxonomy): domain Bacteria; kingdom Bacillati; phylum Bacillota; class Clostridia; order Eubacteriales; family Symbiobacteriaceae; genus Symbiobacterium; species Symbiobacterium terraclitae. Next base: position 25,746 of record NZ_JAGGLG010000040.1, read on the forward strand.
GGGGCCAGGTGGAAGCGAATTCCACCTGGCCCCGCGCATCCCGCTGTGCGGTTCGACTACCGGGTCGTCAGGTTGTACTGCTCGATGCCCTTGGTGATCTCGGCTTCGGCCTCGGCCAGGGCCTGCTCAGGCGTCTTCTGCCCGAGGACCACGGCCTCCATCGCCGCCTCCACGATCTGGCGGGCCTGCGGGAAGGTGCCGATCACCGCGCCCTGGGTCGCCGTGGTCAGCTTGGAGGCCCGCAGCTGCTCGATGGCGGTGGTGAACTGCGGCCGCTGCGCGTGCCACTCCTTCAGGATCTGCTGGTCGTAGGCCGCCTTGCGGACCGGGAAGTAGCCGGTGCGGATCGACCACTCGGCCTGCTGCTCCGGCTCCACCAGCCACTTCACGAACTCCCAGGCCGCCTGCTGCTCCTCCTTCGGCCGGACGTTGGTGATCCAGACCGAGGCGCCGCCGATGATCACGCCGCCGTCGATCCCCTGGGGCCGCGGCAGGAAGGCGGTGCCGACCTCGAACTTGTCACCGACGCCGGAGAGGATGGTGCTCAGAACGGCGGTGGAGTCCAGGGTCATCGCGATCCGCCCGGCGGAGAACGCCGCCTGGGTGTCGCTGGTCTTGCGGCCGAGGTTGACGGCCGAGCCGTCGTCGATCATCGCCTGGAGCCAGGCCAGGATCTTCTGGCCCTCGGGGGTGTTGATGGTCGCCCGGGTGGCCTTGGCGGCACGCCCGTTGTCGTTGTCGACGTAGTGAGCGCCCTGGACCGCCAGGAACTGCTCGAAGAACCAGCCGTACCACGCGATGCCGGCGCCGTACCGGGTGTCGCCGCCCTCGGTCTTGGTCAGCTTGCGGGCGTACTCATGGAACTCCTCCATGGTCTTGGGGGGATTCTCCGGATCCAGTCCTGCCTCGCGGAAGGCGTCCTTGTTGTAGTAGACGATCGGGGTGGAGGTGTTGAACGGCATCGAGTAGAGGCGGCCGTCGAAGGTGTAGTAGCCCAGGATGTTGGGCTCCAGGTCGGCGATGCTGTAGTTCTCAGCATCGATGAAGTCCTGCATGGGCGTGATCAGGCCCGAGTCGATCATGAAGCGGCTGCCGATCTCGTAGACCTGCATGAGCGTGGGGCCCTCGGGGCCTGCGGCCTTCAGCTTCTGCAGCGCTTCGTCGTAGGTGCCCTGGTACGCGGCCTCCACGACGATGCGGTCCTGCGAGCTGTTGAACTTCTGGACGAGGTAGTCCACAGCCTCGCCGTTCTTGCCGCCCATGGCGTGCCAGAAGACGACCTTCACCTTCTCGCCGGACTGGGGCGCCGCCTGCTGCTGGCCACCGCCGGACGTCTGCGTGCCGCCGGACCCGCCGTCGCTGCTGGTGCCGCCGGTGCCGCCCGAGCCGCCGCAACCGGCCAGCAGACTGATAGCCAAGAGGAGCGCAGTCAGGATCATGCCGGTTCTTCTGGTGCGTCGCGTCATTGCGTTCGCCTCCCGATGCTGAGTTGTATCGACACTACCCCTTCACGCTTCCAGCCATCATCCCGCGTACGAGGTAGCGCTGACCCCAGAGGAGGAAGACCAGGGCAGGCAGCATGAACAGCACCACGCCTGCCATGATCCGGTGGTACTGCAGCCCCTCCTCGTTCATCAGGAACCGGGTGCCGATCTGCACCGTCCGCATCAGGCGGTTGTTGGTCACCAGAAGCGGCCACAGGTACTGGTTCCACACGGAGAGGAAGGTGTAGGCGCCCAGCGTGAGCAGACCGGGCCGCGCCAGCGGCAGGGCGATCGTCCGGAAGAAGAGGAACCGGCTGCAGCCGTCGATGCGGGCCGCCTCCTCCAGCTCCCGGGGGATCTGCATGAAGAACTGCCGGAGCAGGAAGGTGCCAAAGGCGGTGGCCAGGAAGGGCAGGATCAGGCCCGGATAGGAGTTGAGCAGCTTCCACGAGCGGATGGTGAGGTAGTTGGGGATGATGGTGATCTCCCACGGCACCATCATCGTGGACATGAACAGGGCGAACAGCGCGGCCTTGCCCCGGAAGTTCATGAAGGCGAAGGCGTAGGCCGACAGGCTGGCGGTGATCACCTGACCGAGGGTGACGACCGACGAGACGATCAGGCTGTTGAGCAGGTAGCGGCCCACCGGCACCGAGCGGGCGACCTCCAGGTAGTTGGACCAGCGGGGCGAGGCCGGGATGAGCTTCGGCGGAAAGGTGTTGACCTCGGACGGGTCCATCAGGCTGACGAGGATGGCGTAGAGGATGGGGAAGAGAACGATCAGGGACGCCAGGATCAGCGCCAGGTAGAGCAGCAACTTGTTCAGGCGGTCTGCGATTCTCACTGGTAGTGCACCCGCCTTTCACCCAGCCGGAACTGGAGGTAGGTGAAGAAGACCATCACGATAAAGAGCAGGATCGCCTGGGCGCTGGCCGCGCCGAACTCGTACTTGCGGAACGCCTCCTGGTAGATCTGGAAGACGACCACGCTGGTGGCGTTGGAGGGTCCGCCGGCGGTCATCATGTCGATCTCGGTGAAGACCTGGAAGGCATGGATCACGCCCACCACCAGGGCGAAGAAGATCGTCGGCGAGATCATCGGCAGGGTGATGTGCCAGGTCCGGGCCCACGGCCCCGCGCCGTCCACGAGGGCCGCCTCGTAGAGCTCTTCCGGCACGTTCTGCAGCCCGCTCAGCATCAGGACGAAGTTAAAGCCGAGCCGCAGCCAGATGCTGACCATGCCCACGGCCCAGAGCGCCCACCTGGGGTCGGTGAGCCAGTGGACCTTCCCGATGCCAAGGAGCCCCATCACGTAGTTGACGATGCCGGAGACCGGGTTCAGCATCATCAGGAAGATGGTCGCACCCGTGGCGGCCGAGACAGCCAGCGGCGAGGAGAAGACCAGCTGGAAGAACCGGGTGCCCTTGAGCGGCTGGTAGGCCAGCAGGGCGAGGATCAGCCCCAGCACCAGCCCGACGGGAACCGTGTAGAGCACGAACTTGATGGTCACCAGCAGGCTCTGCAGGAACGTGCCCGAGAGCTGCGACGCGTAGTGCTCCAGGCCGATGAACACCTTGGGGTTACCCAGGGGATCGGTGAGGAAGAGACTCAGGTAGATCGAGCGCAGGATCGGGTAGAAGACGAAAATCGCCAGCACGGTGAGACTGGGTGCGATGCAAAGGTAGGGTTCCAGACGCTCCATCCAGCGACCGGAACCCCTGGGTCTCGCGGGCTCGGTGCGAACTGCAGCTTTGGTGCCTGCGCCTCGCAAAACCTGTCACCCCATTCCGCTGTGTTATGCGACTGTAGTCAACTATCTTCTTTTCGGCACCCTCCTTTCCTTCTCGACATTTATATTGAAAGGGCTCATTGTTCTATAAACAAGATGTATGATAATATGAATTTACATTCCTGCACCGAATCCGCCGCGGCGCTAGGAGCCTGTCTGAGTAAGCCAGTTCTGTAGGAGCAAAAGGGTTGGGTGTCCAATGTCTTCAGCATGAGCAAGAAGACGTATCGACCGTATG